>JAQVLL010000013.1:1368-14978 GCA_028704195.1 Smithellaceae bacterium | reverse complement strand
TGGGGGGTGAGCCCCTGGGACGGGTAGGAATCATACCGGTCACGGACGCCCTGAATGGCCACTTCCTCCAAAATCGGCTTATTGGACTTGATCTGTCGCCCAAACTGGTCCAGCAGCATTAAAATATCCCCCGAATTTCGCCCAAAAACATGTTTATAAACGTTGTCAATAAAACTCCCCGCCTGATTACGGCATTTAGGCCCCGAAATCGATTGTGGGCGATTTTTGTCCCCTCCATCATCCGCCATCCGCAAATCAATGAATTCACCATGCCGCCCCCGTTCTCAGGCCATGAAAATTCTCCCGCTTCCGGACGGTCTCATAATGGACACCCTGGCCCGCGTTTCTCTGCAAACTGCTGATTGACATTTCCGCCGCGTCCGGACCGTCGTCATGCACGGTCGGGGTGTAGATATATACAAACTGCTCAATGAGGGTTTTCTGGTCGCTTTGGTTGCGGTCAAAAAGGATTTTCCCGTGCTCCCACAGGTAGGCGCATGTCCCCACAATCCGGGCGATCTTGTTGGCGCTGTGCTGCACCGTGTTCCAGGGCAGATACCGCCCAACATCCCTGGCGTAATTGAAAATCGCATCGTGCAGAAAATCCTTGAACATGTTTTCTTCAATCACGACGATGCCCGGATACTGATCGTTTTGTGCGTAGGCCGCCGCAAACATTTCGCCTACGGAGCGGCGTTTGATCCAGGCATGCATGCACGGAAACACCATGCGCTGCAGATCCAGGCCGAAGGTGACGACCGATCGGAAGTCGCTCCCTTTGGTTGCGGTGCCCGAAGGATCGACGGCAGTTGCAAAAATAAGGGGCCGGCTGGCAACTTCCAGGCGCTCAAAATAGACCACCTGCTCTTCCGGGAAAGGCGAATCCTCGGTGCCGACCTTGTTGCGCATTTCCTTGTTGAACGTGTAGGTACCTACATCATGCAGTTTCTGCATGAGCCTCTCCCACGGCCAGAGCGCGGGCCACAACGGGATTTGATTCTCTTCGTCCAGGATCGCGTCATATACTTTGGATACATAGCGGGACAGACCGTCTTCATCCTCCTCGGCGATCAGCCGGGAGATGGCGGAAAGCGGATGAAAAAGGTTGCCCACCATGATGGCGGAATATCCCTTTCCCAGGGAGCCCAGCACCGCGCCGCGTATCCAGTTGATGATCTTTTTCGTGGTCCGCGGGTTCTCGACGGTTTCATCGTTTTCCATGTCGTCGAATATCGCCATGTCCGGGCGATACTGCCGGTAGCGTATACCGCGCACTTTGTCGCCGCGGCCGCGCGCCAGAATCTTCACGCCGTTGGATGTTTCAAATTCGTCATCACTCCAGTTCTTTGTTTTGAGCTTTCCAAAATCGTGGATGATGCGCGGGTTCTCTTCAAGCTCCAGTTTGATCTGCAGCGCAAAGGCCGTTGCCTGTTCGTGCGTGTCGGAGCAGGGCCAGATGAATCGCTTGAGCCGGTAAACGATTTTATGAATCGGGTTGCCCAGGGTAAAGAAGGTGGACTTGGCATGTTCACGCGGGGCCCCAACCAGGGCGAACTGATCCTGAAGCTCGGTGATCTCCTGCCATTCGCCGTGGAAATCTCCGAAAGCAACGCTGAAATAATGCGGCATGTAGGTGGCAAAAAAGTAAAGCAGGTCCTTTCTGCCCCGTTCCCGGCGGGCATGCTGCCTGGCAGGCGTGTCTCCCTCAAAAGGCGATACGGATTCGCGTATCCACTTTTTGAGATCTTCGACCTGCTTGTCAAACTGCCCTTCGGTAAGGGCCGGTCTTTTACGCATTGCCGCCATTCATGCACTCCGTTTTAAACTGCATCGTCATCGCGTCGAAATCCGCCGCGAGGTTTTTCAATCCTTCCGGATCGTGTTCCCGTAGCCAGCCCACGATCCACTGAATATTTTCCAGAAATACCTTTGCCCGGTCGTAGCCTGCTCCGGTGTTTTCCTGGGCGCGGAATTTAACGACCAGGGAGCCGAGCTTGGAGAGGTTATCGAGCGACGCGCCTTCAATCGCACCGGGTTGACGTTCTTCGGCATAGGTCAGCTCTCGTTCGAGGAGGGCTTCCATCCGGATCCCGAAGTTGGCCTTGCGCGCGCGGGCCTTATCCCATTCGTCAAATTCTTCGGATGGTTTTTTCGTCTGGCCCTTCCAGACGGAAAGCGTCTGGCGCGATACGCCCAGCTCGGCTTCGATGGCGGTCAAAGACTTGCCGTCGATGTACATCTGCCGGGCCACCGGTTCCAGTTGTGTGCGCACGCCTTTTTCAGCCATCGCCTATTTCAGTTCCTCTTCCAGTCGTTTGATTTCCTCCTGGGCGGCAATCAGATCTGCCCACTTTGCTTTCAATTCATCCCACTGGCTGTCCGTCTCGGCGACGGGAAGATCCTCGGGCCGGTGCAGGGTGCAGTCGAGATTGATCGCAATGAGTTTGGCCAGCGCCGTAATGTCCTGTCGCAGGCGTTTGCATTTATGTTCCAGGTTCGCCAGGTGCGTGCGGCGCATTTCATTCTGCAGACTCATTTTTGAATGCTCCTTAATTGGGCGGCTAGTAATTGATGGCACGGGGTTTTGGTCTTCAGCCATGTTGTGAGTTCGGTTATCGCTGCCGTGGACAGCCGTATGGTATCGGCCTGTTCGTCAGCGATGCGTTCATAATTTTCGACCAGTTTGATGTTGTTTTTGTACATCTCCATCGCCCCATCAAACATCTTCTGCGCCGCTTCGAGCTTCTTTTCCATCGTGCGGGAGGTTAACCACATCATGATCCAGGGTCCGAACATGATGGCTATAATAACGGTCCCGATCGGCCAGGTGCCGATTTGTGCGATGATGGATGCGATGGCTGATATGGCCGCGGCCTGTTCTGGTGTCATTAGTTCCCTCCGGATTCAAAATTCGTTTGACATTTTATGCAGCGGGTCGCTTTCGGGTTAGCTTTCATCCGGGCCAGCGGAATCGGTTTCCCGCAATCCTCACATTCGCGCCATTTACGGCCACCCGGAACCGGCTGAAAATATGCCGCGCGCCGCCGGGCCAGTGTTTGCATGGCCGCCTGTTCGTAAATCTCCGTGGTTTCCTGTGAGCGATCAATTTCGTCCATGCTATTTTGCCAGCCTGCATCCTTGAATGAATCCCGCAAGAGCCGCCTTGGCGAGATCACTTTTTGTTTTTATATCGACGTCCGGTGCCGTCAGGCTGATGAGGGTTACGAGATCTTCAATGTCCGACTGCAGAACCGGATCGACAGCAAACCCGCTCAGCTTGCTGATCGCCAGCGGCAGGGCATCGCTGATGAGCTTTTCGGAATCATTCGCATTGGCCAGGGCCTCGGCATAGGCGATCATGTGGTCGGCATACTGCGGATTGTTTTTGGCAACGGCATAGCCGACATTCTTGGCGGCGATTTTAACCGCTAATGGTGTCATAGCATCCTGGTTGAGAACCGGGATGGACTGCAATGACGCACAGCCGGCGAATGCGGTAATGACGATCAGGCTCATAATGACAAATAATGTTTTTTTCATATCCCCCTCCTTAGAGTTTGATTGGTTGTTCAAAAATACCCAGCGCGGGCATGTCAGCAGGTGTCGGAGCCGTACCTTTGAAACCGTAAGACAGGTAGCAATATTCCGAGCAGAACAGTTCACGGGCATCCGCCGATACTTTCCCGAGTAATTGATAAAGTAGCGATTTGTAATCATACGGGATACCGACCATTGACAGCGCGTCCGCTCCGATCTCCTGGCGCGCATGATTCCATGTATCCTTGAGTTGGTACCACCAGACTTCGCCGTCGAACTGTTCGAGCCTGCGGGAGAGAAGATTCAGCACGATGCCATGCTCCAGTGCCTCTGTTGTATAACGGCGACGCTCAAGACCTTCATACTCGGCCAGGCGGATGACAAGGGATGAATGATTGACGTTGGATTTGGTTTTCCAGCGGATCGCCGCACCGATCAGAGAATTAGATCGCCATTGCAGCAGATCGCCTGTTTTCATCTGGTCCCTGAATTCATCGTATTTTGTAATGTCCATTACTCTTCTTTTTTCTCATAGTTTAGGCAGTTCAGATCAACAAATCCGCTTCCGAGGTGTCCCTTTTCGCTAGGCCATACCTGGTGAATCCCACTGATCGCACCTTCAATGAAGTGCCTATCAGTGCATTTATCTTTTTTTGTGCAGCTTCCACATTTTGAATTTAGGGTGTACGACATACCTTTCTTCTCCTTTATAAATATTATTCCAGGCAGTGGCCCTCCAGTGGACCCATGCCGCTGTAAAACCATGTGATCGCGTTAAAGCCAGGACATATCTTGTGGACATCAGGAAGATCCCTGTGCCCCATCACATCCGCCGCCGGATAGGCTTTGGACAAAACATGCACCAGCTCACTGACAGACAGCCACTGCGCCCGCGTGAATTTATCCGTGCCGATCAGGCAGATCCCGATGGAGTCATGATTATGGTCGGCAGCATGAGCGCCGATTTCCTCAACGCCGCGTCCGGTATGAACCGTGCCGTCGATATAGATCACGTAATGGTAGCCGATTGATTTAAGGTCGGGATTGATGATGGGATTGCTGCGATGATAACCTGCTGTGCGGTGCCAGGCGTCGATATCCTGCACTGTATTAGGCCGGCCGTTTGGTGTGGCCGAGCAATGAATGATGATCTGCTCAATGAGTCTTCCCATGCCCGCCTTCGTTATCCCCGCTCGGGTCCCGGCTACGCTGCGTTATTGCAGGCCGCAGCCGGGGCCTGGAGCGGAAACAGGAGTTGAAGTAGCTGTGACTTTAAGGGATAGGTGATTTCAGCTCCACAAAGGGACTTGAGAAATGTAATTGCTGGGAAAAATTGAAAAGGGCTGTTTAAAAAAGGTGGGTTTGTTCGTCTGCAGGACGGCGCTGGACGATCTCGCGGATCCAGGATTCCGTCAATTTGTATTTTCTGGCCAGGTCACGATGATTGCATCCGTTGAATTCCGCGCGGATCTGCGCGTCGCGCTTGTCGCGCAGGAGGGAATCCAGGCGCGGATAATAGAATGAAAGCCCGCCCAGGTGCTGGGCCAGCCTGAGCGCGTTTTCAACTCCAACGATTTCCGCCACCGGTTGATAGGATTCCGGCAGCTCCTGAATGCTCATTGTTGCGGCGATTTCTTTCAGGCCGTCCTGCGGCATTTTGCTCTCCTGTGATTTATGGACTCACACAAACTTTTTTAATTCGATCTGCCGGGATATCCCTTCACATGTCCTTTGATGAAATATACATATAAATAATTATTCCAACCAACAAAGCGAATAAATCTGCCAATTCGAGTCCGTTCATTTTTCATCCTTTTATCAATCACAATCTCCATCCTGGTTTATGAGCATGCCTTTAAGGCCCTCTATAACCTTGCAGGCTTCATCGTCGGTTCTGATCTGATCTATCTTGATGTACTTTTTCATCCATCGCTGAAAACCGTCTTCGACTCGCCATCGTATCTTGCCGGCCAGGGCGTTGATCATATTGAGCTGATACGTTGTCGCGATGCAGAAAACATTGTTTGGACGCTGTCCGGATCGCCATGCGCGTTTAACGGCCTTTTCGCGGGCAACGTATTTCGATTTTATTTTAAAACCGAGACGGATCATGTAATTGATGACGGCATCGGCTTCGGCATAGGTCAGCTCACGGCTCGATTCCTTCTTGCCGCCGCTTCGTCCGGCGATGATAGCGCGATATGTCTCATCGGTAAGTCCGAGCTGCGCGCGGGCGATGTGGATAAGCTGGATTTGTTTGGCTTCGATTTTCATGCTCAAACGCTTTCCGTGCTCACACGCACATTGACTTCCACGGTCAGACGCAGCGTCACCGGGATGATCTGACCGGGCACGTATGTTAAATCCATTCCCGGTTGCCGTTCGCGATCGGGATTGTTATGTTTGGGAGAACGTCTGTAATTAGGAGCAAGCCCCAGTATTTTTATCCGTGTACGGATCGCTCCTGGTGCGCATCCGAATTCTTTTGCGATTTCATCTGCAAATTTTCCCTCTTCAATCAGTTTTTTCAGTATTCCATCATCAATTCTTTTCTTGCGTGCCATTTTATTGCCTCCTGTGTTTTGGTTATGTAATGTTCTGCCCCATGCTCTGGGCTTTACTGCAGATACGATCCCCGTTGTTTCTTTTGCACCCTGTGTGCAATCTTGGCAGCCGGGATAAGTCGGATGCTTTCTGCTGGCAATGAGCGTTCGCGCCGCCTGCCGATCCGCGCACGCCTGGCGCGTAATCATGCATCTGTATTTTTCGCAGGTAAATGTTTCCATTTACTCTCCCCACTGCTTTTTAAGTTTATCAATTTCTGCTTTCGCCGATTCCGGCATCACTCTCGGCTCTTCATGGCGTTGTTTGTTGCGGCGCGACAGCTCACGGTCGTTTTCCATCTTTGCAGCCAGGTCCGCAGCCATCTCCCAGGCGCACTTTCTCAGGTAGTTATGATTCTTGAGGCCCTTCGGGCCGGAGGCCAGCGTAGCTTCGATGGCCTTTCCCCATATCTCCGCATTGATCGGCCTGGTCTCTCCGCCTTGCCAGTAGACAGTGCCTTCCGCCACAAGGTCCTTAAGGCCAGTGACAATCTTCAGGGCGCGACGCCAGGGCAGGGCTTTGGTTCCCTGGCGGAAAAGCCCCAGGTAACTGAGCGCCTGAAGGCGCACGGGTGTGGGCAGTTGCAGAAGGGCGTCGATGGTGTAACGGATCGCCGCGTCATTCGACCACGCTTCCGCGCTGGCCGTGGCTCCACATGATGGACAGACCAGGCGCATCAGGGTTCCTCCCGCAGGTAAGTCCGGCTCTCTATCTGAATAGATAAAATCACCCATCCCGAAGCCAATCCCCAAATAGGACCGCGTAAAATATTAGTTACTATTGCCTCGACAATCCACCCCGTATATTCGAGCGGTCCTTTCCCTGCTTTCATTTCTTCACCCGACCACAGGGTTTCTTTCAAAATCAATTTGTCCCCAAGTTGATAATCCCGATCGTTGAATCTGAGTTCAAATGTTTTATGCCCCAGAAAAAGCGGCCTGAATTCTTTTCTGTCTACTTTCAGTTCATGGAAAGTCATTCCCATTCCTCGCATCCCTTTCTATCTCCCGGCATATCCTCGTTGTCCGGAAACCATTTCCCTTTTTTATCGCAGTACGCCCAGCGCCAGCCGCTTTGCGGATCGTTCGGGGAGCAATCCCTGCCTTTAAATCCGTAATGCGCACAGGTGCTGCATTTGCGGTCCTTCGGAGCTGCTAATTCCGGGGACATGTTGTTTCCTCGTGATGAAGACATGAAAGATGCATTAATCGCACTCCTCCAAAACTGAAGATGTAATGCCACTCCTTTTTAATTTCTTCCGTCCGTGTTTATAGTGTTCATCCGGAGGATCTGGCCAGGGTGCCGGGCGTTCCACTTTTCCACCACTGCCAATTGCTTTCGGAAGTGGCGGTCGGCGCTGGCTGACTATCAGCATACTCATGATACCAGCGCCCCAAACCATACCGAGAACAAACGCGCCAATTGCAACAACGATCAATTTCCCCATGTTGAGACTCCCTCCTGCTCTGACAAGTGCAGGTTAAATAAACCGGCATTTCTGCCCTTTGCGGTTGAAATAATATGGTGTTTCCCCTGGCTCATAGATGACCACACCGGGCCATCCATGCTTCCGTGACAGGCGTTTCCAGGCGCGCTCGGCAGCAGGGGTGGACAGCTCGTATTTCAGCTTTTCAAAGCACGCTACCCGCTCTTTATTTACGCGCTCGGCGTTCTGCGCGGCATCAAAAATCTGGATCCAGATCCAGGCATAAAACACGAGCACTGTGAATATCAGGACGGTCCACACTATCTTTTTCATACTCCCTCCCATCAGCCCTGCGTGGCGCGGGCGGCCTTGACCGCCTCGACGGAACAGCAAACATCGCACCAGGCCCGCTTTCGGCAGATGCCATTTGCCGCGCCCTGATCGTAAAAGACGCAGGAGGATTCCTGGCCGTAATTTTCCGCAGTGCACACACCCGTCGGGCTGCAACGGTTGATCCGTTCCTGGTTCATGCCGCCTCCTGGTTGACATCATCGTCCTTCAGGAGCGCATCGACGAATTTATCGATTTCGCTGTCGGTGGACTTGATGACAATCTGGTCCTGTGTTTCATTGACGATGATACCGAGTTTTTTAAGATCCGCTGTGGGCAGGTTGGCCAGGGCGTCCTTGCTTGGTTTTTCCGTTGTTTTGATGAGAACGTCCACCTGGTCCGGAAAATGCTTTTTGATGAGCCGCACAACTTGTGCATCGTCGCTCCATGTGATCTTTCCCTTGCCCTTCTGAAAGCCCACCTTTACGCCGTGAAAAACAACGGTGCGCGGTTTCTCAAATAACGGGCGGCTGTCTTCCAGCGCGGCTTTCAGGGCTTCCTGTTTTTCCATGACCGTCTGCACGGTGTTTTTAATGAGAGGCAGGCGCTTGCGTTTGAGCTGGTTGATTTCGTCTTCCAGCAGGCGGATGCGCTCCGACAGTTTTTGCCTTTCGTCTGCGTATTCTTTGGTGATTTTTTCGATCTCGTTTAATGTGGGCATGTTTGCCTCCTTTCATCTTGTGAAAATGTGATAAATAACCGGGCAGAAGTAAATGACGGCAAGGGCCAGCACAACCGCTATCCCTCGTTTAATATATTTGTCCTGCCGCTCGATTGCTTCGTCCCAAGGTTCCTGCTCGATATAGAGAATGAATCTTTTAAACATGATCTTTTCCCCTTTGTTAAAGCGCCATCACGACTTCTTCGGTCACTCTTTTTTCGCCCATCTCGAACGAAAGGTTCATGGCCCGCGACACGTAGTTATTGACCACCAGCGGGTAGGCGTGGCTGATCTTTTTGTTGCGGCGGTCCTGCGTGGTGAGCCGGTTGGACAGCGCCTTGAACGCGCCGTCATCAAAGATGTCGTCGATCTTGATGTTGATGCGTTTGAATTTCATGGACAGATAATCTTTGATGTTGCCGTTCAGACCCTTGATCTCGGCCGTCTGGATGCGCCGGATGACTTCGCGCATTTCAATGTGCATGCTCTCATTAAAAAGGTTTTTCAGTTCAGTCTGGCCGATGAGGATGATGCCTAAAAGCTTTCGGTATCCGTCTTCCAGCTCGTAAAAACGCTTGAGGTACTTCAATGTATTGGTGTGCAGGTCGTGAGCCTCTTCGATGATTAAAACGCTGCGGAAGCCCTGTTTGGCGCGCTCCAGCAGGAGTTTGTGTACCTGCCGCGTTTTCTGCTCCAGGCGCATGGCCGGGCGGACTTCGGACAGGTCCATGATAATGGCGTCGCAGATGCTGGCGGCGTTGACGCGCGTCTTGTCTATCATCTGCGGGAAGATAACGATGACATCGCCGTCCTTTTTAAGCTGCTCGACCACCTTGCGCCGCATGACGCTCTTGCCGCTGCCGACTTCCCCGATCACGGCCAGAAAGCCGCCGTGTTTTGCCGCATCGAGCATGGCCGCCTCGATGTACCGGTGCTCATCGCTCATATAAATGTCCGAATCCTTCTGAATGTCATCAATAAAAGGATTCCTGAAAATCTTAAAATGCTTCATCGCTTCCTGTGAAACCATCTCCACCTCCATTGTGTTAATTAATAGTTCTGGATTTCCGGGAACCATCGCCGCCTTCCGCCTGGTTGCCCACATTTTTTGATTGTCCGACGCCGGGGACACGTGGCGCAATTCCTTGCCCAGCGGTATCCAGAGATCCTGTACCTTCATGCAGTGATCCGCGAGCCACTGCCGGACACGCGAGTCTTTCATGATTTCCTCGTTCACGAGGTCTTTAAATTCCGGCTTTTCTTTCGGCAGGTAACCACGGTTGATAGCCAGGTTGACAGCCGCCCGGCTCACGCCTGCGGCCTCGCCGATGCGCGTCTGGCTAACACCGCAATCCACGCATAACTCTTTGAGTCTAATTGGAGAGAATGCCATCTGATATGGCGTTACGTCGTTTACTTTAGGTCTTGCCACTTCACTTCACCTCCCGTTTGCTTGGTCCTTGATCCTCCTTCTATCCCGTCGCCTCCCACTCATGGCCCGCGCCTGCGTTCCATGTGCCATCTACTATTGCCCTGATCACCTCCTCCGATTCTTTGACGTCTATGCCGTTCTCATAACGGGCGCGCAGATCCTCGTTCATCGCCGGTGCGATGACGCCAATTTCGGCCCGCAATTGTTTCAGAAATTCTGTAATGGATATGCGGCGCGCTGTGATGGCGCGCGATACTTCCGCCGCGTTCGATGTGATGGTTTTGTTCTCCGGAGCTTCCGGCTCTCTCACATCCAGCGGGGTACCTTTGCGGTCGATGAATTCGATGTTACCGACTTTGTCGGCCTGATGCCCGAACACGGCCAGCGGAGACTTGAAACCCACCGGAGGTGCAACGGCCATCCGCTTGTCGCCGGTTCCTTTCCAGGTGAGGCCGAGCTCCCTGGCTTGTTTTTCCATTTCTGTTTTTGCCCGCTGGGTTTCGGTGTGTTTGATGCCGTGATAGGTTCCGTAAGGCACGCCGTTGGACAGGCGTCCATACTGATCGACCGGGATGGGGTCGCACAGCCATACATGTCCGTTAAAATGTACTTCGATTTTCGGATATTCATAAGGGTGGCGGACAACGCTGACGCGCTGGCCGGCCGCCTGGGGATCCGGGACCTGATAGGATTGACCATCCACACTGATGATGCGGTCGCCGCCTGCGATGCGTGTGATCGTCGGTTCTTTGATGAGCAGTCTGTATAGTGATTCTTCTGGGCAAAGACGCAACTGCTCGCTCGAGATATACGACCACAGCACCGATCGCGGTGCAACGTTGCGCATTTTCGGCACGCCGTTGGCATAGATGCACCAGTCAAGCGCCCAGCGGTTTAGTTCGTCCAGATCGGCGGGCCGCTGGAATTTCAAACGCGCTTCAAAGCGGTTGATGTATTTCATTAGGCCTTCGATCGCGCCTTTTGCCCGCGGGTTGCCTGGCATATGCGTTTGCAGGTCGATCCGCAGTGATTCAAAAAGCGCCTGCACGGCTTTGGCCGCGACAATAGAGCCGCGATCTGTAACCAGGACAAACGGCACACCATGCATGCGGTATTTTCCTAGCTTTGCGTCAGATTCTCCATTCCAGGTTTTTTTGATGATCTCATCCTTGGATCGCATGGCGCGGAAGAGGAATTCCGATCCATCGGCCGCGCGTTCGCCCGATGCGTAAAAGTAATGAAAAAAGAACGCTCCGGAGCAGTGATCGACTACGGCGTAACGGAGCAGTTCCTTTTTGATTGCCTTTGCGGTTTTGACGACTTTGTTCTTATACATGGTCATTTCGGTGTCACGCTCACCAAGACCTTTTTTATCCAGGAAATATTGCAGGCAGTTGGTCACGTCGAATTGCCAGACGTGATTGGGATGATCGGAAAGCAGGTGCACATGGGGCGTGGGCTGTAGAAGATTTTTCGCGGAAATTTTTTCCTGGCGGAGCCGGGAAAGAAACCAGCTTGTGGAAACGCCGCCGGTTTCTATTCCCGAATCTTCCATCATCATTTTGGCGTCACAGGCGGGCAGTGGTATTGAATTGGATACGCGTCTGGATGACAGCAGCAGTGTCGAGGCATTGAGCAGGATTTCGCGGGTTGCGGCGGACTGGCCCTTGTTTTTGCGTTCGGCCCTGAACCGGATGCCGCGCTTCGCGGCCCATCGGTTTATAGTGGCCGGTGTCACTCCGTAGTGTGTGGAGAGGGTTTTGATTATTCCCGTCGCGGCGGCTGTATCAACTCCGCGTAATGCCGTTTCTACATGATCCAATATCGTTGCCGAAACTGCCATGATGAACACCTTCGTTGTTATTGCGAGCCGCGCACCCCGCGGCGTGGCAATCTTTATTTTTTACCCTTCTTTTCCTGTCGCTCTTCAATCTTCTCCGCGACTTTCCTGCCCAGCCCCTTGCCAGCCGTCGTCGGCAGGTTGTCGATCAGCACGTCGGTGGGCGGCAGCTCCATCTCGGATATCTCCCAGGGGCATTCTTCCGCACCCTCGTATGCCTCATGCAGGGCCAGGCGCTCTTCCATCGTGACTTTGGCCAGGAAGATGAGTAAAAAATAATACTGGCGAAGTGCGACTTCAGGAGCTTTGTGCGGTTCGATTTTTTTCTTGATGTCGGCAAGCGCGGCCAGAAAGTCTTTTTGAACCTGCTGAAGAAGATTGACAGCATCCTGCTCCTCTTCGGTTAGCTCGGACTTGGGAACGATGCGCTCCAGACGGCGAAGTTCACGCTCCATCTTATTAATGGTGTCTTCCTTGGCCTTGAGCAGGCGATCCTTTGTGCGGATCGTCGTTTCAGCTTCTTCCTTTTCTTTTTTATGGTTATCTTCGAGGGTTTCCAAAAGGGACTGGATTTCATCGGCGTGCTCGGCATCCACCGGGATGGTTTCACCGTTATAGATAATGGCATTTTCTGTCACGGTGACAGATTCCGAAAAACCTAAGTATTTGATTTTATTAAATGTGACTCCTGAGAAATTTACAAAAGTTTGTAAAAAATCGCCATGAAACGGTTTTAGGTCTTCCAGGTTGCGATCAATCGTGCGCCAATTTAAACCGGCCTGGGTACAGAATTGCTCCCATGTCATTCCAAACCGTTCGCGGTACTCTTTTGAGTCTTTAACTTTCTTCAGCAGGAGCAGGTTGAAAAATTCAGCCTGCGTTTTAAAAAAGTTGGTGGCTTTAATCTTTCCGGCCATCTCATAGATTTCCGCAATGGCCGCTTCCTTATCGCGCTGTGTCTGCTCGACACTGTTTTCATGGTCGCGCCGCATCAGCTCTGTTGTCCGAGCTGAATCATCCATTGCCTGCGCCACAAGTTCTGCTTCTCTTTTTGACATTTACGCCTCCTGCAATTCCGTTAATTGTTTGTCGATGGCGTCGCGCTGCGCTTCCAGCGTCGCAATCTTACGCGCCCGCAGTTCTGATATCCGCCCTCCTAAAATGTATCCCGCGCCGATTTTCGTGACCCAGCGGATCTCTTCCATTGTGCCGATCTGCCGGAAGCAGCTATCCGTACTGATACCGGTTGACCGTGCGATGTCAGCAATACTGACCGGCACTTTTGCCGCGCCGATGACACTGAGGATTTGATCCGCCACCATAATCACCTCAATCTTCCTGCAACTCTTTGCCGCCATTCATTCACCTCCCGTTATTTTGATTCCATTTCTTTTAAAAACACTAAACGCTTGCGCTTTTCTGTCTGCTTGCGTGTAATTTCTTCCTCAATGCGCTGAATCTCCGCCCGCAGCGCTTCCGGCCCGGGCAGCACAAACACACCGACAGGCTTGCCGAGAACCCTGATTGGCTCACTGCAGCCGACCGCTTCGCAGAACGCAGGTAAAAAAATAGTCGGGAAGCGGTGTCCTTCTTTAGATTCCGCCGTCCAGCTATCGAGCATAGTTTTGGTTATTTCCTGGCCTGTCATTTCAGACATCCTCGCGGCAACCTGCCAGCGCGACAGCGGGCAATTTTTCAGCGACATGCTGATGGCCTCGCG
>JAQVLL010000013.1:0-1358 GCA_028704195.1 Smithellaceae bacterium | reverse complement strand
TTAATGTCTATTTTTTGTTTTATTTTAGCCATTGCAAACCTTTCTGTTTTTGATATGATCGAACAAAATTAAGCTGCTTTATCGGGCCACAGCTCATCTACCGTGACACCCAATGCCTGAGCCACGGCCTCGCGAACCAGCCGAATCTTCGGTCCATGTTTTTTTGTTCCACCGCGTTTGCGTGTAACAACAAGGGATACAAGCGGTTTGGAGACACCTGCTATCGCAGCAATGTCATCCTGGCGAATACCGTGGATCAAAAGGAGTGCACTGATGTAACGCGGCCCTTTTTTGTTAATTTTAGTAATTTGATTTACGTTCATGGGTGTTGAATAGTTGAATATTCATCTTATGTCAATAAAAATGTGATTATTCAATATAGATTAGTTTTGTTAAAGTGGTGTATATATGTCATCTGTTGGTCAAAGAATTAAAGAAATACGAATAGATAATGGATTGACGCAAGCTAAATTTGCTGAGCGCATTTTTCGTGACAAAAGTGCAATCTCGAAACTTGAACATGATAATTCAACTTTATCTCCAGCAATAGCTAAAGCGATTTGCAGCACTTTTGGTGTGCGCGAGAAGTGGCTTTTAAAAGGTGATGGTGAAAAAACAGAAGAACTGCAAAACACAGAAATGGAAAAGTTAACAATTGAGTTAGCATCGCGGGAAACACCAAAACGCCATCCATTAGACAGCTCTATGGTTTTTAAGAATTATAGAGGTGAAAAAATGGTTCAAGGAAATGCGCACGCACGTTTTCGCATCTCCGATGCTTTAACAATGTGCTCTGCTGTATTGGAGTCAGGAACTTCTTATGCAGGAGCTCTTTATCATAATCTTGTCCACTTCGACCGGGCTGTTAAAAATGAACAAGAACATAACACCTGTAAGGCTGATCTTGAAAAGGCAAATAAAACTATCTCAGAAATGCGGACGCGAATGGATGGGATGGAGGAGGATTTAAAAAAAATGAAGAAGGAAATGAAAGACCTTCGGGAACACAGTGGCGGCTCCGCTCCCATCGATCTCAGTATGGCCAATGCCGCCCCTACTGGTACCGACGACAAGGAAATGTGATTTATCTGAGTTAAGGCGACGATATGAATACTAATATTTTAGTTAAATTATTTATCGGCTTTCTGTTACTTGTCCTTTTATGCTCCTGTACAGACAATACCCAGCAGGCCCAATCGTCCATCGTCCAAGAACACAACAATCAAGATAAATTTAATACAGAAGATAAGGCTATTTTTATTAATGGAAATATAGATGTTGCCATTAAAAAAATAAATCAAATGGGAATTCATTCTATTGGCGTTACAGCCGAGCAGTCGACCGCTGAAATAATCAGC
>JAQVLL010000012.1 GCA_028704195.1 Smithellaceae bacterium | reverse complement strand
GATAATAATGAGCGCCGTTCCCAGATCCGGCTGCTTCAGGATCAAAACGCAGGGAATCATGACCAGGATAAAGGGAACAAACAATTCCCGAAGCAGGTACGATTCATGGGATTTATGATCATCGAAATAACGGGCCAGGGTGATGATAACGGTCACCTTCATTAATTCTGAAGGTTGAAATAAAATAAAGCCGAAAGAGATCCATCTCTGCGCTCCATTGGCTGTATGACCGAATAAAGCCACGTAAATCAGGGATGCAATCGTGACCGCGTAAATGAGATAGGCAAAACGATTAATTATCCGGTAGTCGATGAGAAAAGTAAACAGCATAAACACCAGCCCCATTGCCATCCACTGCACCTGTTTCAGATAAAGCGGCGACTGGTTATCGCCAAGGCTGAACCCGGTGGAATAAATATTGATGACACCGATGGCGCAGATTGATATCACCAGCGCCAGGAGCGTCCAGTCAAAGTTCTGGAATATGCGACGATCGTATTTTAAAAAAATCATTTCCCCTCTTTAGAGAATATACCGCCCAAAGCGCTGGAGTCATTCAAGGGTGACTCCATTCTCACGATCGGCCGGCAAGGGATTTTCGGCGACCTGCGGCGCCTCTGCGTTCTTTTTTCCTTCAAAATAAGCATAGAGAATTCTCCGGGCGATCGGGGCGGCAACGGAACCGCCTCCGCCTGCATTTTCAGCAATCACCGCCACAACAATTTCCGGACTTTTCATGGGAGCATAGCATGCAAACAAAGCATGGTCTTTATGGATTGCAGACAATTTTCTCAGGCGGCGTATTCTCGGATCCTGCGAAAGACCGACAACCTGTGATGTCCCTGTTTTACCGCATACGTCGGCATTCGCCAGTCGAGCTGCATATCCTGTGCCTCTCGGTTCATTCACAACCCCCCATAAACCACGACTGATGGTTTCCATGGTTCGCCGGCTCAATGCAAGTTCTCCCGTTTTTTCGGGTAAATATTCCTTTTCGATGGCACCGTCAGATGACTCGATGCGCTGCACAAGATGAGGCCTCCACAGGGTGCCTCCATTGGCCAAAGCGGAATATGCCTGTGCCAGTTGAAGCGGTGTGGTTAAATTGAATCCCTGACCGATGGATATCGATATGGTTTCCCCGAGCTGCCAGGGCTCTTTCATCCGTTCCAGCTTCCAGTCCTTCGTGGGAACAATCCCCTTCTTTTCGTGGGCAAGCTCAATGCCGGTCACGTCGCCCAGGCCGAACCGCCTGGCATATTTTGCTATGGTATCCACACCGAGCATTTTCCCGACCGTATAAAAATAAACGTCACAGGACTGCACAAGCGCCCTGTGCAGATTCATTGACCCATGACCTTGTTTATTCCAGCAATGATAGACTCTGTTGCCCAACTTGAAAGATCCATTGCAGTGTATTCTGGTTTCAGGCTTGACAATTCCTTCTTCCAGCGCGGCGGCCGCCACAATCAGTTTATAGGTGGAGCCGGGAGGATACTGCCCGGAAATGGCTTTATTGGACAAAGGGTTTAACGGATTTTTCTGCAGTTTCACCCATTCATCCAGCGCAATGCCGCTCGTGAACAAATTCGGATCATACGAAGGCAGACTGACCATCGCCAGAACGGAACCGTCACGCGGGTCCATCGCGACGGCCGCGCCCGAAAGACCCCCAAAAGCTTCCCAGGCCGCCTTCTGCAACACCAGATCAATCGTTAGAATGACATTGGAACCGGCAACAGGATCAATCCGTCCCAGGCTCTTGATGACCTTGCCGCGGGCATTGACTTCAATCAGCTCATTGCCCCGACGTCCGCGGATATAGGAGTCAAAAACTTTTTCAATGCCGGACTTACCCGTAATATCGCCGGATGAATATTCTTTCGACTTCTCCAGTTCCTCCCTGCTGACCTCGCCTGTATAGCCGATAATCGGCGCAACAAATTCTCCGTCCAGATAAAGCCGGGTCGGAGTCACATCCACATAAACACCCGGCAGATCCAGGGCATTCGTTTCCACCAGCGCAACCTTTTCCATGCTGATATTTTTTTCCAGCCTGATGGGCAGATAGGATTTGGCAGTCCTGGGAAAAGGCTGATCGGATGAATAATCAACCGACCTGGTTTTATAAATATCTTTTATCTTCTGAACGAGCGATTCGGGATCGACACCTTTTGTGGCCATATACAACACATCAAAGGAGGGACGGTTCTCGGCAATGACACGACCATTGCGATCCATCACCAGTCCCCTCAACGGCTGGATTTTACGAAAACGGACAGCATTGTTTTCCGACCGCTGTTTGAGCTCATCCCCCTTGATGATCTGTAAATGCCAGAGGCGCACCGTCAAAACAGTCAGGGCCAGGCAAACCAGCATCATAATGATTTTAAGTTTTTGGCGAAACTCCGCCGGTCCAGGTCCGTTGCGAAGCTTGTATTGTTTTTCCATATCTCAAACCTTCTGTCCTGCTCATCGCATAGAAAACGCCCACGGAGAGAATGCTGGTCAGCAGCGCCTGCAAGACAGAAACGAGCAGCACATCACCCGACAGCTCCAATTGAAACACAAAAGCATACAGCAAAACCAGCGCCAGAGATTCCAGCAGAGAACAAATCATGCCAACAAAAGCGATAATGTAAAGCTTTTCCGATGCAATACGCAATGAAACAAAAAAAACCAGCAGGAAAATCAGCAAATAAAAAAGGGTGAACAACCCCGGCGGTGCTCCGGACAGACAATCAAAGACAAATCCCATCACGCACGCCAGAGTGATTCCTTTCACTAAATCCAGCCGAAATCCGGCATAAATCACGGCAATCAGGGTCAGTTCAAGGATCAACCATCCGGAAAAAAAGATATCGGCCAGCGTGATTTGCAATACCACCAGTAAAATTGTGGCAAAAGGCAACAGGATATAATAAATCATTCTTCCTTTACCTTTCCCTGATCACGTTCCTGCTGTTCGGCCGCTAAAACCATCACCTCCTCTATGGATGCCAGATCCGCAAAAGGGGCCACATGGATTTTTGAAAACAAGCCGGCATCCGTAGGGTTTACATAGCTGACCTTGCCGACAAGAAGTCCTTTGGGGAATATGTTGCTAAGGCCCGATGTCACAACTACATCCCCTTCCCTGACATCCTGCGTTTTGGAAACGTACCTGACCACGCAGCCGCGTGATCCCGCGCCGCGGGCAATACCCTGCACACGTGTCCGCTGTATCAAAACATCCACGTTGGAATTTTCATCAATCAGCAGCAGGACTTTTGAGCTGTGCCAGGAAACATCCGTCAATCTTCCGATCAGTGACGGCGAAACAAGGACCGGCATCCCGGGCTTCAGGCCATGCGTTTTCCCCTTGTCAATCCAGAACGTTTTAGAAATAATTGACAGTTCTCTGCCAATGACCCTCGCGGCGATGAAACGGTGTGGATAAGTATCCTGCAGAGACAATAGTTTTTTTAATCTTTGCGCTTCCAGGTTCCCTTCTTTGTAGAGGATCAACTCCTCCTGGAGCGCGGCAATTTTACGTTTCAGTTTTCGGTTGTCTTCCTCCAGCCCCACCAGGTGAATATAGCGTCTCCAGGCGTTTTCCACGCCGGAAACAGACGTGTTTAACATTTTCTGAACGGGTGCCGCAGCCTCCATTACCGTGTTTTTCAAGACACTGGTGCCCGTATCGTACCTTAAATTATACGAAAGAAGAATGAGGGCGACGGCAACAACCGCACCAACAAGAATGACGGTCCGATAATTCTTTAAAAACATTTTCTACCTGATATCTTCCGCCAATGAAAAATTGAATAGCTGTCTGACAAACAAGATCAAACCGGAATCGTGACACTCCTGAGTATGTTCAGCTGATCCAGCGCCATGCCCGCACCACGGGCGACTGCAGAAAGCGGATCATCAGCGATGGTGATGGGCAGGCCGGTTTCTTCCCGAACCAGAACATCGATGTTTTTCAAGAGCGCGCCACCTCCGGTCAGTACGATACCGCGGTCGACAATATCGCCCGCCAGTTCGGGTGGAGCGTTTTCGAGAGCGTCTTTCACCGCGTCAACAATCAGCGTTACCGGTTCGATAATCGCTTCCCGGATTTCTTCAGAGTTGGTTTCGATGGTCTTTGGAATGCCCGAAATCAAATCGCGTCCCTTGACGTCAATCATTTTGATTTCGCTCATCGGATAGGCACAGCCGATCTGCGTCTTGATAATTTCCGCCGTCCGGTCACCGATCAGCAGACTGTATTTGCGCTTCATGTACTGGACGATTTCTTCATCGATCTTGTCTCCCGCGACGCGCACGGATTTGGCGTAAACAATTCCTGACAGGGAGATCACGGCCACTTCGGTCGTGCCGCCGCCGATATCGACAACCATAGAACTGGTGGGCTCGGCAATGGGCAATCCCGCACCAATTGCAGCGGCCATGGGTTCTTCAATCAGGTAAATTTCCCGGGCTCCCGCCGATTCCACGGTTTCACGCACCGCACGTCGTTCCACCTGCGTAATGCCGGAAGGTACGGAAACAATAATTCGGGGACGGACAAGCGACTTGCGGTTATGAACGCAGAGGATAAAGTGTTTCAGCATGGCTTCCGTAATGTCGAAATCCGCAATGACTCCGTCGCGCATGGGGCGGATGGCTATAATATTTCCAGGTGTGCGGCCCAGCATACTCTTGGCTTCATTGCCCACGGCAAGAACCTTTTTCATTCCGCGGACATCCATGTGAACGGCAACAACGGAGGGTTCGTCTAAAACAATCCCCTTTCCCTTCACATAAACCAGTGTATTGGCGGTTCCGAGATCAATCGCCAGGTCATTGGAAAATTTCCCCAAAATATAATCGAACAGCATGTGCCCTCCTGTATTATCATCAATGTATCGTATTTTATATATTTTTGGGTCTATATCGTATTTCAGTGGACTAGGCAACGCATTTTTAAAATGTATTTGCATTTTGGAAATGACTGTAATACTAACGGCATAGTTTTATAGATTGCAGGTTATTCCCTATTCATTTTTGAGGTGATTTTATGCTTAAGTTTTTCCGGAAACACGCGCGGGGCTGGTTCATGCTGATCTTCATGGCCATCATCATTTTTGTTTTTGTCCTTTATTTTGGCACAGACAGAGGCGCGCAGATGGCCAATGCCCTCGCCATCGTTGATGGTGTTGTCGTCAGCGAAGGCGATTATTACAATGAATACTCAAAACTGACGGATATCGTCAGAGAGCGGTACGGCGGCAAGGTGACGGCGGAGATGCTAAAAGAGATGGATTTGAAAAAGGCGGCCTACGACAACGTGATCAACCGGCAGATCATCATTGCCAAGGCAAATGATTTGAAGCTCAAAATATCCGACAGCGAGCTGAAAGAATTGCTTATGAGCATGCCCGCTTTGCAGACCGACGGAAAATTCGATAACTACAAGTACAAACAGCTGCTGCGCTACAACAAAATGACCCCCGAGGCATTTGAAACCGCACAGAAAATCAATATGGCCGCGGGTAAAATTGAATCCATTATCCGTGAAGGCATCAAGCTGTCTGATCAGGAAGTGCTGGACCTGTACGCCCTGCAAAATCAGAAAATCAATCTTAATTTTGTCCAGATCTCGGGTGCCGATGTATCGGGACGTGTCAAGCCGACAACCTCAGATCTCGAAGACTATCTCAAGAAGAACAGCAACGCTTTCCGCGTTGCCGAACAGGTTAAAGTAAAATATCTGTATTTTGATGCCGATCGGTTTTTTACAGGCGAAATCAGTCCGTCGGATATCCGTGATCAATACAACCGGGCTAAAGACAATTACAAAGACAAGGACGACAAAACCCTTGGGCTGGAAGAAGCCAGACCAATGATCATCAAAGAAATTCAGAAAAGCCGCGGAAAGCAGAATGCCTATACCCAGGCGAAAACAGCGCACGACACTATCTACCAGGAAGAAAACTTTGACGATTATGCCGCAAAGAATAACCTGAGCATTCAGGTAGCTGACTTTTTCCCGCTGAATCAGCCGCCAGAGGTTTTCTCTTCCGTAAAAGACCTGGCAAGAGAACTGACGGGTCTGGAAAAGAAAGACATCAGCAAAGTGCTGACCGCCGACAACGGCTATTATGTCATTCGCATTGAAGATAAAAAAGCGGCCTACACGCCTGCGCTGAAAACCATTGAAAGTGCCGTTATGCAGGCCTATCTGAAAGACGAGCAGGACAGAATCGCGTCTGAGGATGCCAAGGCGATGCTTGCCAGGCTCCAAAAAGGCGAACCCCTCGAAAAAGTAGCTGCGGAAAAAGGCTACCCGATCCAGGAAACCGAGTTATTTCAACCCGGCAATATTATTCCTAAACTCGGCTCGCATCCGGAAGCCATGGAAAAACTGCTGCCTCTATCTCCGGGACATCCCTATCCGGAAAATCCGCTTAAACTCGACAACACATACGTGATCTTCAAACTCAAAGCGATCAGCCCTCTGGACATGACTGACTTTGAAGCCAAAAAAGAGACTTACCGGCAAATGGCGATGAATCTGAAGCGGGAGGAAACCATCAAGGCGTGGATGGAAGGCAACAAAGCCGAAATGATTAAGGAAAAACGGCTTAAAATCAAAAAGGAAGCAAAAGATTTATAGCCTTGAGCCACGCACCATTTACGAAGATTTCTATGATCAAAAAAAGGGAAGACGATAATATCGTCTTCCCTTTTTGAATCATGGTGGAGATGAGCGGGATCGAACCGCTGGCCTCTTGAATGCCATTCAAGCGCTCTCCCAGCTGAGCTACACCCCCATTTTCGGCATCCGGATTTGAGAGGCCCCTTAACACGGGCATTCGCCGGTTGTCAACAGATTTTAGCTTGACATTTTGCCTTCCCCTTATATAATCGCGCCCGTGCCGGAGTGGTGAAACTGGTAGACGCAGGGGACTCAAAATCCCCCGCTCGCAAGGGCATCTCGGTTCGATTCCGAGCTCCGGCACCAATATTAACAAGGCTTTTACAAGTTATCTAGTCTATCTTTCTTTATCCACAAGACATTCAACGCCTTCAAATTCTAAAACACATACTATATAAGGCTAAAATCAATATAAAATGAAATAACATTTATTCTTGGTCACTACTTTGGTCACTATTTGCGGATTTTACCTGCTTATCGAACCAACGGGTGTATTTAGCCATCGCCTGGTGAAGGTCCTCTTCATCCGGTTTGATATAAAAGGCGTCCATGCCCCTCAGACTATGGCCCAATAGGGTGTCTCTCAATGCCTTATCGATCCCAGCCCTGAGCATATTGGTCTTAACCGTGGTCCGTATATCGTGAAACGTCATGCCGTTTTTTACCTTCCTGCCATGAGCAATCCCAACGTTACAACAAAGGTCCTCGAATGATTTTCGGAAATCCTGGATGGGTTCACCCCTATAAAAGAAGACATTATCGTGTTCAAGAGCCCGCGGGATACTTTCCAGGGATTGCCTGACATGATGATTGATGGGAATCAATTTCGGTTTCTTCTCTTTCGTTGCATCGGAGGACAGGCGAATCAGTCTTTTGTCAAAGTCAATATCGTTCCATTTCAAGTTGGCGATTTCACCCTTTCTCATCCCTGTATAGAAGGCGATGGTCAAAATAACCCTTAATTGCAAAGCTGCGCCATCGATCAATTTTTTATATTCTGAAAAATCAACTATACGATCACGGGCGTTACTGCCGCGCTTCAACTTTCTGTCAATTTTTCTGAATGCTTTGACGACATGACCGCCGATCATGTCGTTATCGAATGCCTTATTGACCATCGTCCGGGCAATGGATATTTCCATATCGATTGTCGCCGCTGATTTTCCAGCTTCTTCCCTCTTAACCTGATAGTCCTCAAGGTCCACGGGTTTTATAGAACCGACGATCCAATCTCCAAAAGTCTTGTTGAATTGCCCCATAGCAATCCTGACGCGCTTAAAGGAACTAAGAGACTTAACGGATGCTAAATCAAGATACCACTTTGAAAGCTCTGAAAAAGGCATCTTCGAGTCAGGCAGTATTTCAAAAAACCGACCTTCGCGTTTCTGTCCCCGACGCTTCCCCATTGCGGCTTTCGCCTCTTCGATTGAATAACCCACAGGTTCCCGCCGCCGAGTTTTGCCCGGAAGGTAAAAGTCGATCCAATAACGGACCCGTTCGGACCTTTTTGCCTTGTCGAGATCCTCACCGCAGTTGCACAGTTTATTTCTGATCGATTGCTTTTGCCTGCAGATAGGACATTCAGCTAATATACTCATAAAAACACCCTTTATTTGAAACTATATCATCATGTAGGTTATTTCAAGGCAATAACAAAAGCACCGACTTACTACTCACAGCTTCAACCATCATCATCAGGCCAGAGGCATCAGGTCATCTGTCAGCTATCGGAGCTTCCAACACGATGCTCAATATCATCGAACTGCATAATTCGTTGAGCGTCCTGGTGCTGGCTTTTCTTCAAGGCGGGTTGAATTACAACATTGAAATAATTGATTAGTCACTGATAAGGAACCAGATCGGACCTTGGTTTCCGGCGTGAGAGGAGAAAATGAAAGATATCCAAGCCACCTGTTTTTATTGTAAATATTCGTATTTATTGACATCTATGTGTCATCCTGTGTAATGGTATGTTCCTGTTTTACCCTGATTTCAGAGTAAAAGGACACCCGCAGGGACACCCACTTTCATCAAGATTTTTGCATCTGAGCATACGGTAATTTTCGTATTTATCAATTGTATGGACTTACTGTTCTTAATGACTGAACTGCGTCGACATTGCGTTCCAAACAATATAGAGTTCTGACACAAATACATGTATATATTTGTGTCAGGTAAATAATTGTGAAACAAGAAAAATAGAATATAATCAAATAATTAAGCATAAATAGAATCGCCCGTTATTCTCATTATTCTTCGGTTATGCGATTACCCTGTAATACCATATGGCAGGCGGTAAAAACTGAACAGCAAACATCAACGGCAAACGCTTCATGAAGGAAAACGTGATGAAGGACACGCTACGGAAGATTGATCTATTAAAAAGCAAAATAGACTCATGCCGGCCGATTGACACACACCTGCTTAAACAGCTTCGGGAATATTTCCGGATTGGCATGACTTATTCCAGTAATGCTTTGGAAGGAAATTCTCTGACGGAAACTGAAACAAAAATTGTTATTGAAGACGGCATGACTATCGGCGGCAAGCCGTTAAAAGATCACATGGAAGCTTTGGGACATGCGGAAGCGTATGATTTGCTTTCCCGGCTGGCAAAGCACAAAGACATTGCGGAAGCCAATGTTAAAGAACTGCACCAGCTGTTTTACTATCGTATTGACCAAGTTCAGGCCGGGAAATACCGAAAGCAGAAAGTCATTATCACCGCGGCGAACTTCATTCCCCCGGCCTCCGACAGACTGCCGGACTTGATGAAATCGTTCATTGAAGGCATGCCTGGCATGCAGGGGAAAAATCACCCCGTAGAATTTGCGGCAATCATTCACAAGGAACTTGTAACCATCCATCCCTTCATTGACGGCAACGGAAGGGTGGCGCGTCTGTTGATGAACCTTGCCCTGTTGCAGGAAGGCTATCCGATAGCCGTTATACCGCCGGTCTTGCGGAGCGAATATCTGAACACTTTGAACAAAACCCACAAAGGCATTGACAAGCCATTTATGAATTTTATTGCCGGTGTCTGCCATGAATTGGCAAAGGAATATTTAAAGCTTTTGGAAGGATGAGATAAAAACCGGGGATGGTCTACCCCATGCACGCGGGGGTGTGGAAATGTCAGCGATTTATAATTTGTCTATATCACCCTGTCTACAAGTTTTTCTTTTAACTCCGCCGCACACTCAGGCGCCAAACCGTTCATGACGAGTTCCAGCGTGTTACCGTGTACACTTTCTGTCAAGTCAAGTATAGGCCGAGACAAAACATATTGACGATAATGCGCTTATTGTCCTGACGCTTATGATTGCCGCGAGCAAACCTTCTGAAAAGAATATTATGATTAAAGTGATTTTGAATCTTTTTAAGGAATAGAGGATTTTACACAAAAATGGAATAAATGTTCCCTTTTCCCTTCAGAAAGACTCACACCAACCTGCGACTTGATTCTTCCATGCCTGATGAACAAGTATTCACCGTCCAATGTATTTCCTTACGATTAGACGAAGGCAAACTTACAATCAGCCGAATATAAAACTTGCAATTGGACGGATTTGGTGGTTAAGCTAATCGCATGAAAAACAATAATTTATACCCTCGATATCTTCAGCCCAGGATTATGGATGCGCTGGCCGATTCGCCGGTGGTGCTGATTCATGGTCCCCGGCAGTGCGGCAAGACCACGCTGGCCCGCCAGGTAGGAGATGTAGAAAGATTCACGTATCTGAGTTTTGACGATGATGTGCAGCGGGAGGCGGCAAAAGGTGATCCGGTGGGTTATGTCGCCGATTTGCCCGAGAGGGTGATTCTGGACGAGGTTCAACGGGTGCCGGAACTTTTCACCTCTCTGAAAGTCCGGATAGATGCACGACGAAAACCGGGGCGATTTATTCTGACAGGTTCGGCGAATGTGCTTTTGGTCCCGAAACTGGCTGATTCACTTGCTGGTCGCATCGAGATTTTGCGTCTGCATCCGCTTGCCCAGGTGGAACTTGCCGGAGGAAAGCCCGGATTTCTGTCGGCTTTGTTCGCTCCAGCTTTCAAGACCGGCACGTCAGGACACCGTCTGGGCCAAATGATGGCGGAGCGAGTAGTTACGGGCGGATACCCGGCTGCCCTTGCGCGGGCCACGGCAAGGCGGCGGACGGCATGGTATCGGGATTATGCCGACACACTCATTCAACGCGACATCCGGGATCTGGCGCGCATTAGCGAACTGGGTACTTTGCCGCGACTGATGGCGCTGGCCGCGGGGCAGACTGCCTGTCTTGTGAATGTTTCTGAACTTGCCGCGCCCTTTCAGGTAAGTAGACAGACCATTCGCGATTATGTCACGCTGCTGTCGAGGATTTTTTTACTGGAGGAATTGCCGGCCTGGCACAACAACCGGCTGAGTCGCCTGATTAAAACGCCAAAACTGCACGTGGGAGACACCGGCATGATCTGCACGCTCCTTGGTTCGGACGCTGAAATGCTGTGGAAAGACCGCGCGCTTTTTGGACGAATTCTTGAGACTTTTATTTTTCAGGAGTTACGCCGGCAGGCAAGCTGGCATGAGGAAACGGTATCCTTCAGCCATTTTCGTGACAAGGATAAGGTCGAGGTGGATATTGTTCTGGAATGCGCTGGAAGGCTGGCCGGGATTGAGGTGAAGGCGGCAGCGACGGTTACGGGCGACGATTTTAAGGGACTGCGCAAGCTTCAGGATGCCGCCCAAAAGAATTTTGTAGCCGGGGTCGTGCTGTATGACGGCGATGCCGTTGTGCCCTTTGGGAAAAATTTACACGCTGTTCCCATATCCAACCTTTGGGAGGATAGTTAATTCCCTGTAATGAAGACAGTGTCACGAGGATCAATGTCTGTCTAGATAAAATATTGAAAGATCAGGAGTGACGAAAACTTATATTTCATGACCCGGCCCTGGCTTTTTTGCCTGCTGGCTGGCAGTACTTTTTTTATCGAAGCAGTTCCGGCGCGGAAATTGATTTATTGCTTACAAACGATAAAAAAGAACCAATTGCGGCTGAAATCAAACACTCATTGAGCCCTCAGGCCGCAAAAGGATTTTGGACCAGCTACGGTGATCTTGGTTGCCGCAAAGGTTTTATCGTCTATCCGGGCAGCGAAGCATATCCCCTGGAAAAAGATGTTTTTGTTCTGCCCCTGAAAAATATTACAGATATTGTAAAATGATGTCATGTTACTTTTAAGAAATACGGGTGCTCTCTGATGTGAGAACAACAAGGAAAAAAATCAGTGTTATGTCCTCCGAACAGCGTTCCCCAGGCAGCACCCGAAAATACCGCCGTAATAATATAATAATACGATGGTGCAGTGAAAGTTGCAAAATATTACATCTGTATAAAGGGACTCTGAATGCAACACATCGCCTTTTTTGATACAGAAGTTGACCCAACGAGCAGGAGAATTCTTGACATTGGCTGTGTTAAAGACAACGGCACCAGGTTTCACTCCAATTCAATAACTGACTTCATCACTTTCGTTCGTGGTACGCCCTTCATTTGCGGTCATAATATTTTCAATCACGACTTGCATTACATCCGTGAAGCCATTGATGAGGCTGGTGTACCAGCTTCCGGTATGATTGATACGCTTTACCTTTCTCCGTTACTTTTCCCTACCCGGCCCTATCATGCTTTATTGAAGGACGATAAACTCCAAAGTGATGATCTCAACAATCCGTTAAATGACTCCATAAAAGCCAGAGACCTGTTTTATGATGAATGCGCCGTCTTTCATAAAGCGGATGATTCTCTGAAAAAAATATTTTACTTGCTGTTGCATGACAAAAAGGAGTTTCTGCCTTTCTTTCGCTTTATCGGTTATAAAGCTCAGGGCACGGATACGGCAAAACTCATACAAGAGAGGTTTCCCGGCCAGATTTGCGAGCATGTAAACCTGCGGAAATATCTCTCGGAGCGGCCTGTTGAATCAGCATATTGCCTGGCTCTCATTCATTGCGGCAACCGCTATTCCATTACACCCCGCTGGGTCTTGAAAAACTATCCCGCAGTGGAACACATGATGAATGTCCTGCGGAATAAACCTTGTTTGACGGGATGCTTATACTGCAATGAGGCTCTGGACATCCACAAAGGGTTAAAGCGGTTTTTTGGTTTTGATTCTTACCGGACTTATGCGGGTGAACCATTGCAGGAAAGGGCGGTTCAGGCAGCCGTCGATAATAAATCCCTGCTGGCCGTATTTCCTACGGGAGGCGGCAAGTCTCTCACTTTTCAGATTCCGGCCCTGATGAGTGCCACAGCAACAAAAGGGCTGACGGTTGTCATTTCCCCTCTTCAATCATTGATGAAAGATCAGGTCGATAACCTGGAAAAAGCCGGCATTTCGGATGCCGTCACCATTAACGGTATGCTCGACCCCATTGAAAGAGCTAAATCCATCGAACGGGTCGAAGATGGGTCCACTGCCATCCTTTATATCTCTCCCGAGTCGTTGAGATCCGTTACGATTGAGCGGTTGCTTTTAGGAAGAAAGATTGTCCGGTTCGTCATTGACGAAGCGCATTGTTTTTCTGCGTGGGGGCAGGATTTCAGAGTGGATTATCTTTACATTGGTGATTTCATCAAATCCATTCAGGAAAAGAAAAACCTTGAAGACGGGATTCCCGTTTCGTGCTTTACGGCCACGGCCAAACCGAAGGTCATAGAAGACATTGTTGATTATTTCCGTGAGAAATTGTCGCTCAACCTGGAAGTCCTGCTGTCACAAGCGTCACGAACCAATCTTCACTACAAGGTTTTTGAAAAAGAGGGTGATGAAGAAAAATATAATACGCTCAGAGCACTAATCGAAGAAAAGAAATGTCCGACAATCGTTTATGTGTCCAGAACGCGAAGAGCCTATCAGCTGGCCGAAAGATTAACTCAAGATGGCCTGCTGGCCAAGCCTTATCACGGCAAAATGAACGTGCAGGAAAAAGCCCTTAATCAAGACGCGTTTATTGCGGGTGAAGTCGACGTCATGGTGGCAACTTCGGCATTTGGGATGGGTGTTGATAAAAAAGATGTAGGCAGGGTCATTCATTACGATATAGCCGATTCTCTGGAAAACTATATTCAGGAAGCGGGGCGGGCGGGACGCGACGATAATATCTCGGCGGAATGCCTGGTATTGTTTAATGATGAAGACTTGAGCAAGCACTTCATTTTACTTAACCAGACCAAACTGAATATCAAGGAAATCCAGCAGGTCTGGAAGGCCGTCAAAAGCATAACCCAACTCCGTTCCTCCGTTTCTAATTCGGCGTTGGAGATTGCGCGAAAAGCAGGTTGGGACGACAATGTTGCTGAAATAGAAACCAGGGTGAAAACAGCCATCGCCGCTTTGGAAGAGTCGGGCTATCTAAAGCGAGGGCAAAACATGCCTCGCGTTTATGCCAACAGCATTCTGACGAAAACCGCCCAGGAAGCCATTGATAAAATTAACGCATCAGACAGGCTTGGCGAAAATCAAAAAAGAAGAGCCATCCGTATTATCAAGACGTTGTTTTCAAGTAAAAGTCGAAGACACTCAAACGATGAGGTTGCGGAATCGCGCATCGATTATATTTCCGATAATTTGGGGATTGTTAAAGAAGACGTCATTGCCGCTGTTAACCAGCTTCGCGAATTAAAGATCCTGGCAGACACTAAAGACCTGACCGCTTTTATCCGGAAAGGAGAGAATAAAAATTATTCTTTGAAAATTGTTGAAACCTACAGCCGGATCGAACGCTTTCTTTTGCCGTTTCTTGAAGATGAAGAAAAGACTTATCACCTCAAGGAACTTAATGAATCGGTCCAGGAAAAGGGGTGTGATGCCGTAGCGCCCAATAAGATTAAAGCCATCTTGAATTTCTGGGCGATAAAGAATTGGATAAAAAGCCGTATCCCGGAATATTCCAGAAATCATATCGTTATTCAATTTATTCAACCGAAGCAAACCCTTAAAGATAAATTGGAGAAGCGTCATGATCTTGCGCGTTTCATCGTAGAGTTTCTCTTTGAAAAAAGTAAACTCGAACCGGAAAACGAAAAAACGGAAAAAGAAGAAGCATTGATCGAATTCTCAGTCCATGAATTGAAAGACGAATATGAAAAGCATTCGGTGCTTTTTAAAGTAACAGTCTCTATAGAAGATATCGAAGATGCGCTTTTTTATCTGTCGAGAATCGAAGCCATTAAGATTGAAGGCGGATTTCTGGTGGTTTACAACCAGTTGACCATCAACCGGTTGGAGCAAGATAATAAGAGAAGGTACAAGGCTGAGGATTATCG
>JAQVLL010000286.1 GCA_028704195.1 Smithellaceae bacterium | reverse complement strand
CTTGCTGGTAAGTGCCAAAACTTACAGGCCCGGTCCATTCGCTCTGGCTTAAATCTGCAAGAATGGAACGTACATAGAAATCATAAAAACTAAAGTCATTCAGGTTTTCCAGTGTTGCCGAAGGAGGGTTTTCAACAAGTAGCGATGTGCCTTCTGTCGATGGATCAAAATCTTTTGCCCCGTATCTGATTTCCCATTTCAGAGCTTTACCGTTTTCGCTCCAGCTCAGGTCGGCTGAAGAGGCCGAAGTGCCCAGACCGTAAAGATTGGAAGGAGCCGGATTGGCAGGCATAATCTCCAGTTCAAAATCATCAATGCGAATGGGTATATTGCTTTCCCCTTCCAAAATGTTGCCGTGACGGAAAGCTACATATCGAGCCTCGGCGGGTAAATCATAAAAGCCTGTAGCCTGCGAAGCCATGGTAAAATAAGGCATATGTTCAATTTTTTGCAGGGGCACAAAAGTGCCAGGGTCTTTGGGGTCAGTCATATATCCTACAAGCAATGTGGCCGGATATTGACTGCCGTTACAGGCCTTAAAATGGAGTAAGCTGTTGTTGAGGTTGCTTATTTCCGGGGAAATCAGCATATATTCAGCTATGCTGCCCTGAATGTAGTTTGATATTGAAACAGCTATGTTATTGGTTGAATAGTTGATGATGGTTGTTACTACCTGGTCGGGATAGTAAGAAGGCTGGGAGATGGCTGTCCATCCCTCGGGCAGAGCCGGTGTCGTTACTGCATTAAAATCTTCTGAACAGGGGACAAGGACAGCGTGTGAAGGCAGGGCACAAGTCAGTAAGAGTACGAGGCAAAGGCGGCATTTGTTAGTTAGCAGGCGCTTAATCAGTAAAGGTGTTTTCATGGCTGTTTTGGATTAATCCGGGGAACACGATCCAAAACTAAAGACTTATAGAACTTTAAAATTGTAAAAATTCAAACTAATCCAATAAAACAAAAGAATCTCCTAATAGCTTTTTGGTTCTGTAAAAAGTGTGGGGGTTGATCCCGGTAAATTGTTTGAATTCTTTGTTGAAATGAGCCTGGTCGTAATATCCTTGTTCAAGGGCCAGGTCGATGTAGCGAATAGAGGGTTTCTCTTTGGATAGTTCGATAATGTGTTTTATTCTAAGCAGACTGCTGTATTTTTTTGGAGAAATGCCAATGTAATGATGAAATAAACGCTCCATATAGGTATAACTAACAGCGTGTTTTTCAATTATATGTTGCACATTGAATTGTCCTTTTTCATTTAGAATGTCCCTAATTATTGACGAAAATTTTTCATCACAGATACTGGGCTTCTTTAGAGGCAATTGCTCAATAAAATCTTGAATATGGCCGACTCTTTCTTTGACATCGCCTGTTTTGATTAAATGCTCAATAAGTGTGCTGCTATCAATATCAAGCAGTTTGTCAAAGGCAATAAGTTTATTGGCATAGAGGCTGGCATCTTTGTCGGTGAAGCGAAAAATGCTGCATGGAGACAGCCGGAAATTGATCATTGTTAGTGCTCCGTCAAGACTGATTTTGGCATAATTCGGGCTGACACCTGAGAAAAAGAATTGTTCACGAAAATATGTTCTGATTCCAAGAATTTCATAATAAAAAGCCGAGCCGCAACAAAATGACAAATAGCGCCTTTCTTCGGGTAAAAAGCGCAAGCGAAGCGGAGTATCTTCTTTAGGAACCTCGTAGATTTCTATCAGATCGAACAATTCACTCAAAGAGGCTCTGGGCTGGAGTCTTTCATAGGTAATCATATCCGGAAAGCTTTGGTAATTAAGCCAAAACCGCAACGAATATACGTTTTTTTCTATCTTTGCAAAAATTGTTTAAACCATAAGACATGTTGTTAAACAAGGATGCTGCCGTTTTGAGGATGAATAAGTACGGAAATCAATCGAAGCCTTTTTTGTTTGTGGTGGATTTTGCTTGTTCTTCGGTCTGGGTAGGCGAAAAACAAGAATCCTGCAACAAGGGGGTACTATTCAATTTCGATGGCGTATCCAATTATCCTTCTCAGTCGGATCTGGCAGGGAAGCTCGATTTGAATCAAAAAAATATCACTTTCAAAGAATACGAACGGGCTTTTAAAAAAGTGAAATCTGCGCTGAACAGAGGCGATTCGTATTTGTTAAATCTGACCTTTTCTACTCCGGTACAGCCCGCTTGTTCGCTCAAAGATATTTTTCATCTTTCCAGGGCAAAATACCGGCTTTTGTTTCAAGATCGTTTTGTGGTGTTTTCTCCGGAAACCTTTATTCAAATCAGGAAGGGGAAAATCAGCACATTTCCCATGAAAGGAACCATTGATGCCGGTCTTCCCGAAGCTGAATCCAAGATACTTGCAAACAACAAAGAAATGGCGGAACACGCTACTGTTGTCGATTTACTGCGCAACGATCTGAGCCGGGTAGCGACAGAAATTAAGGTGGAACGCTATCGCTATGTGGAAGAAATTCAAGCCGGAAACAAGAACCTCCTGCAGGTAAGTTCTACAATCAGCGGGCAATTAGCTGCTGATTATAAGAGTCACCTTGGGGAAATCTTGTTTGAAATGTTACCGGCCGGATCTATTTCGGGAGCCCCCAAAAACAGAACCCTCGAAATCATTGAGATGGCCGAGACTCATCAAAGAGGTTTTTATACAGGCGTGGCAGGCTATTTTGACGGTGAGAATCTTGATAGTTGTGTATTAATACGTTACATTGAGAAAACGGAGGCTGGCTTTTTTTTCAAGAGCGGAGGTGGAATTACTTTCAAAAGTAAGGCGACCGAGGAATACAAAGAATTAATCGATAAAATATATGTTCCCTTTGCTTGAAACCATACGAATAGAGAGCGGGAGACTGCAGCTTATTGAATTTCACAATAAGCGTTTTAACGGTACGCGCAGAAAATGGTATGGTGTGGATTCAGATTTAAACCTGGAAGATATTATCAAAATGCCTGCAGATTCAGAGAGTTTTCGTTACAAATGCCGCGTGTTGTATAACGATAAACAGGAGCAGATTGAAATTACGCCTTATCGGCAGCGTGTCGTCAGTAGTGTTAAAATAGTTGTGGCGGACGACATAGACTATAAATTTAAGACCGCAGACCGCACTTCTCTGAATCGTTTGTTTGAGCAGCGGGAACAGTGTGACGATATCATTATTGTAAAGAATGGAATGCTGACAGATTCTCTGGCGGCCAATCTTTTGTTTTTTGACGGCAAACGCTGGTATACGCCCGACACTCCTTTGCTGAAGGGCGTTCAACGCGACTATTTACTGGCTGCCGGGAAGATTGCTGAGAAATCCATTCCCTTGTCAGAAATAGCTCAGTATTCGAAGATGCGATTAATCAATGCCATGATCGATTTTGAGCGTGCACCTGAATTGGATGTGACAAGAGATGTGTTTTTTTAGCAGCGCTCCCCGCGCCCTGTCTATATGTCGGCTTCGGGGCAGGGCTTTCCCGGCGGCCTACTCGATTGTGCTTTCGTGCTTTATTTTAAACAATTTGGAAACATTTCTAAAAATCCTAAACAGTTGTCGTAATTCAATTCGTAATAATTTACTCCTAAATTTATTGTCTCATAGTATCTGGCTTGGTTTACCTTATAATATTCCTCTGATGATATTTTCCAAAAATCACGTCCCAGTTTCTCAGTGATAAACCACTTTTCAATTAATCTTGCGGCTCTTCCGTTTCCATCTCGAAATGGATGGATATGTGCAAATCTTAAATGAATCATCGAAGCAA
>JAQVLL010000285.1 GCA_028704195.1 Smithellaceae bacterium | reverse complement strand
ACAAGGCCTGGCGAAAAAAACTGTTTAACAAACCTGCTCGATTTTCCGGCTGGTTTGTCTGGAACAGCCCGGGATCCCCACCGCGTCGGAACACCCTTTACGTCATTGATGTCTTTAATAAAAGAAGGCACTCCCGCAAAAGGACCGGGGACAGGTTTTTTAATCTGCTCGCGAGCCATATCAAAGGTATCTGTGACAATAGCATTGAGTGCCGGATTCACGGATCTTGCGCGTGCGATTGCGGCCTCAACCGCTTCATCGGCGCTGATTTCCCCGGAAGAAATTTTCTCCGCGATTCCAACTCCGTCGAGGATTCCCAGCGCGTCATTGCAAAAGGCACTTACCTTTTTCTTTTTTTCACTCATAAAAATAATAAGAACGTCCTTTTTGTGGAGGAATTATAGAAAGCACGGTCCTGTATGTCAAGGTAATACCAAGTCGCATGTAGTTGCCACTCTGAAATTGGCAACTACATGCGACTTGGTATAAGTCTATGGCGTCACAATGGCAAATGTACCGGGGGCTCTGTCGATCAGCGTGAAGAACCGGACCAGATCGATCCTGCTGCCGTCGATTTTCAGTTCGCTGTTCATCAGTGTGTCTTTCACGCCGGCGGTACCGGCCACCATTTTGATGAAAAGATTCTTGGTCAGTCTGATGGTTGCGTTGGCATTGGCTGCCGGAGCTGCCTTTTTGTGATGCAGCACCGCATTCTCTATCCAGAGCACATGTGATTCCCCCGTATCAGAGATGACCAGATTGATCGTAAGATCCTTCCCCTCTGCGGACGGACCGTCGAGGCCTGCCGCCATGGCATCAAGAAAATACTCTATCGGCGTCTGCATGAGCATGTCGATGACATAGCTCTTATCGAAGCCCTTCTTCGGCGGACCCTCGCGCAGTTCAAAGGCCGCTGTCAGATAGCTGTTCCGCCAGGTGGCTGCTTCGGCCATGTAGCCCATCTGCTCATAGGTGCGAGCCAGCAATTCGACGGCATTTCCGTTGTCCGGTTCAGCAAACACGACATAATTCAACAGTTCGGCGCTCCAGCGATAGTCTCCTTTATCGAATGCGTCCTGCGCGGCGGCGATGACCCTCCCGGCTCCGCCGGCAAGATCGAGGTATCGCCTGGCTGAATCCCGGGGAGGCAGCGGATCCAGGTTCGCCGGATTGCCATCGTAGAAGCCCATATAGAATTGATAGACTGCCTTGACGTTGTGTCGCAGATCGCCATAATAGCCTCGGCTGGACATGTAGGCATCAAGTGAGGTGGGCAGTTTGATCCTGTCAGCGATTTCGCGTGCAGTATACCCTGCATTGATGAGACGCACCGTCTGATCATGCGTGTATTTGTAAACATCGCGATGCATGGTGATGAACTCGGCGATGTTCGTCCGGCCCCAGATCGGGTGGTGGTGTACGTTGAAACAGACTTCAGCATCGACGGCGTGCTCCAACGCCTGTTGCAGATAGTCAGCCCAGCGAAGGGCATCGCGAACCTTTGCGCCCCGAACCGGCAGGAGATTGTGCATGGTATGAGTCAGAATTTCAGCACCGCAATAAGCCTTTTTATCCGGAAGAAGGAAGGTCAACTCGGCGGGAGCCTCTGCTCCCGGCATATTGTAGAAGACGAAGCGTACGCCATCAATAACCATAGTCTCCCGGGGCTGCTTGATGACGATATTTGGAACCAGGATACCACAACTGCCCGATGCAACGGCCTTGCCTAATCCCGTATCAACCATCCCTTTGGCGGAGCGATCGAGAGCCATACCAAATTGATAAGCTGCCCGGCGCGCCATGGCGGTTCCGACTAAAATATTTTCGCTGACAGCCTCCTCCATAAATCCATCAGGCGCAATGACCGGAATTTTGCGCCGGGATACCTCTTCGGGAGAAGTCACTCCCAACGCGCCACCGAAATGGTCGATATGACTGTGTGTAAAAATTACGGCCGAGACTTGTTTGTTTCCCAGGTGCCTGCGTGCAAAGCGGATTGCTGCTTCCGCACTTTCCCGGCAGGTCAATGCGTCTACTACGATCCACCCGGTCCTGCCTTCGATCAAGGTCATATTGGCAATATCAAAACCTCGCAGCTGGTAAATCCCTTCTGCCACCCGGAAAAGACCGATTTGGGCATTGAGAAGGGCATGCCTCCAGAGACTCGGATTGACCGTCTGCGGCGCCTTGCCCTCAACAAACATAAATGCGTCGAAGTCGATCAGCACCACTCCTTGCGCATTGGTGATCTTACCGCTTGGCTTGGCAATCAGACCACGTTTGGCATCATCGAAATCTTTCGGGTTGTCAAGTTTCAGTGATTGAGAAAAACGCTCATTGGCCCTCAGCGTGGCAATCGTTGCGTCACCGGCATTGCCACCGATTCCGGAATATTTTACGCCGCATCCGGTAATCATTCCCAAGAGTGCCAGACAGAAGGAAAGAGCGCAAAAGGTTTTCATAAAAACTCTCCTTTTAGTGACCAGTACAACATAATAGAAATCCCCGGACTTCTGCTGAGAAACGGGGATTCAATAATATTTTCCCATCATCACCCCTTTAAAAAGGGTCCAGATGAATGGTTTAACCATTCACCTTTTTCATTTAATCAAATCAACCACCTCGCAGCAAGCTACGGAGAATTAACGCTCGTCCTGCATGAGCGGGGTTAAATTTTTATCTTAACGAATTGTGAAGTCAAGTGAATATTTTTTGATAACAAACAGAAAGAGAAAGTATCACCGTCATCACTGATCCCTGTTTAACGATATGGTGATCTTCCCCGTTTAGCCTTCCCGGCGAAGCATATTGACTATCTTCATTCCCTGAACCGTATTCCCTAGTCGGTCAAAGATTCATTGCATATTTCACGCTGTGCAAGCGTTAATCCTCCGTTCCCCCCGAAGGTCTCTTCATACTCTTTTTTCGTTTTCACCAACCTGCTCCGGGCTAACTGCAGGCTACTTTCCCATTCTCTAATCATCTTCCTGTAGTTTTCGGTTTTGACCCTGTCTTCCTGTGATTGATCAGGACTGCCGGTATATCTTTTTTCCATCTCCCGGTAACACTCAATAAGTTTTTCATTAAACCGGACATTTTCTTCTTTATCTCTGATTAAAGCCTTATGGAGTTCCTTCCTGTCGGTATGGTTCACATATGACATAACAGCCCCCTTAAAATTTTGTTACTCTTCCCACTAATTTCTACGCTCTGGCGACCTGAAGATCAAAATTAAAAATTGGATTCACCGTCATTTGAATCCAGTTCCTTGCATAAATTGTGCTCTATATTGCTTAAATGCTTAATTCAATGTATTACAATTCGAGCTATGTCTTTATGAGTAAGGATTTACAGATATAAATTTTTTTTAATTAGATAATATGGAATCGCTGTTTCCAAAGACAAAATTAAGAACTGTTAAAAACCCCGACGTTTTCAACCGAATCAAAAAGCATATTTTCAAAAAAAACCGGGTAACCGATTGTATATAGACATTATTTTAAATTGCCTGAATTCGGAAAGAAACACGACATTGATGATTATGGATTGATCCCGAGCATAAATGTCTGGTGTTAAACCAAGCTTAGTTTACGTCTGGCGGTGAATCCTGGGAATAATGGCAGGGGTTCTTTCTTTATATTCACGGTATTCCTGTCCAAAACGCTTCTCAAGTTCCGGTTCTTCAATGTATTTGAATTCAAGAATGCTCATCAAAACAAACAGCGGCGTTATGATAAATGTGAGCGTTATTGAACC
>JAQVLL010000011.1:5014-15056 GCA_028704195.1 Smithellaceae bacterium | reverse complement strand
TGGTGATCCGATCGAAATCCGCTGCTCCCTGCGAGTTGAATTTGATGGAGACATGCGGTTCGCCAAAGCGGTCGGAAATCTGAACTTTTGCGGTTTCCAGTGAAGCACCGGTCAGCAGGGTTTTATTCTTCAGTAAATAGGGGACCTGGCCTCTCTGTCCGCTTGACCGGTCTTCACGCGCGCCATAGGCGATGACAGACCCTTCAGGGACATTGCCGCGCAGGGCTTCGTCGAGAGAATTATCCTCGTCAACGATTTTAAATTCCAGAAGGGCGGTTTTCCCGATCAGGTTTTTGGCGCGTTCCGGATCTTTGATGCCGGGCAGCTGCACCATGATGCGGTTATCACCTTCGGGGATGATTTCCGGTTCGGCAACACCGAACTGGTCAACACGGTTGCGGATGGTTTCCACACTGTGTTCTATTGTCAGCTTTTTCAGATCAGCGGCTCTTTTGTCTTTAAACTTCAGACGGACGAGCTGGCTGCCTTCCCGCGGTGTGGTCGATGCGATTTCCAGATCGGGATATTGTTCATTGAGGATTTTCTCAAGTGCGGTCTTCCCTGATGCTTCCGTCAGTTCCAGTGAGGCCGTGGCGTCTTTTCCTCTTTCCACGTTGCGGAAACGAACTTTGTTTTCCATCAATGATTCCTTCAAATCATTGGCTGATCTTTCCATCATGGATTCCAGAGCCTTATCCGCGTCCACTTCCAGGATGAGATGCATTCCACCCTGCAGGTCAAGTCCGAGATGGATTTTGTCCTTTGGAAAATATTAATCGAGGGGGGAAGGAATCTGCGGAACGAGCGTGGGAAGTAAAAAATACAGCGCAACAAGACAAACAACCGCCGTGATGGCCAACCTGATTCTTAAAGATTTGAACATGAAATGCCCCTTTCTATCCTATGACTTAGCCGTCGGAGCCGGTGATCCCGACTTCTGAAGGACGGCAGCGATAGCGCTTCTTGAGACCTTAATCCTGACTTTGTCGGCGATTTCCAGTGTAACGACTGCATCCGTAAGGCCGGTTACCTTGCCGTGAATGCCGCCGCTGGTCATGACCGCGTCGCCATGAGTGAGATTATCCAACATGGCCTTGAGTTCTTTCTGCTTTTTTTGCTGCGGGCGGATCATCAAAAAATAAAAAATGGCAAAGATCACGGCCATCATGATGATGAAGCTAAAGTCACCGAATCCTCCCGCACCCTGTGCTCCTGCCGTTCCCGGGTTGCCCATTGCGTATGCTGTTGATATCAATTTTGCTTCCTCCTTAAATTATGCCTTTTATCAGAAAATTTTATAATGTCATCTCATTTTGTTAAAAAAATCTTTTTTAAAATCTGCAAAACGGTTTTCGCTTATGGCGGTCCGTATTTTTTCCATCAGGAGCATATAATGGCGGATATTATGAATAGTATTCAATATCATGGCCAGTATCTCACCAGCAACATAAAGGTGTCTTAAATAACCCCTGGAGTAATTTTTACAGGTGTAGCAATCGCATGTTTCATCGAGCGGGAGGTCATCTTCCCGCCAGCGGGCGTTTTTTATAACAATCTTTTCGGAATTTGTAAACAATAATCCGTGCCGTGCCGATCGTGTGGGAATGACGCAGTCAAACAGGTCAATGCCGCAGGAAACGGCGTAAACAATATCGGCCGGCATCCCGACGCCCATCAGGTAGCGGGGCCTGCCGGAAGGAAGCAGCGGCGTGATTTCATCGGTGATGGCGTACATGATTTCTTTGGGTTCTCCGACGCTGACGCCGCCCAGTGCGTAGCCGTCAAAACCAATGGGGACGGTTTGTTCCACCGCCTGACGGCGAAGATCCATGTAGGTGCCGCCCTGGACAATACCAAAGAGCGCCTGATCGTAATTGGTTTTCGCCTCGGCGCATTGTTTTGCCCACTTCACGGTTAAGTCCAGGGAATTCCGCGTCTGCTGAAGCGTAGCGGGGTAGGGTGTGCATTCATCGAGGCACATCATGATATCCGATCCCAGTGCTTCCTGTATCTCGATGGCTTTCTGCGGGGTGAGGAAGTGCCTGGAACCGTCAATATGAGACTGGAACATGACCCCGTCCGACAGAATTTTACGTAGCGCTCCCAGGGAATAAACCTGGAATCCTCCGCTGTCCGTGAGAATGGGTCCCGGCCAGTTCATAAAGGTGTGCAGGCCCCCCAGTTTGCGAATGGTTTCGTGACCGGGGCGCAGGTACAAATGATACGTGTTGCCCAGAATGATTTGAGCGCCGCACTTTTCAAGATCTTCGGGGCGTAGCGACTTGACGGTTCCCTGCGTGCCCACCGGCATAAACGCGGGGGTGTCGATCGGACCGTGGGGGGTGACCATTTTCCCGAGACGTGCCCGGGTATCGGGGTCATTTTTTATCAGTTCGAATGAAAAAGGCATGGTGCCCATCCTATAAAATCAGCATACAGTCGCCGTAACTGTAAAATAAATAACGGTTTTCAACAGCCCGGGCATAGGCTGCCTTTACAAAATCCGCGCCAGCGAAGGCGCAAACCAGCAGGAATAAAGATGATCGGGGCAGATGAAAGTTGGTCAGAAGGCCGTTCACTCTTTTAAAGGAGTAGCCGGGGTAGATAAAAAGGCGGGTTTCGCCTGACTGCGGCGTAATATGACCGTTTTTATCCGCCACAGTCTCCAGGGTTCTTGTTGAGGTCGTGCCCGCAGCGATGACCCTTCGGGCATTGTTGATGGTTTCCGCCGCGTCGGGTGTGATTTCAAAATATTCCGTCTGCATGACGTGATTTTCGACGTTTTCCGTTTCTATGGGCCAGAAGGTGCCGATTCCGACATGCAGTGTGATGGCTGCGATCCCGACGCCTCTGGACTTCAGAGCCTCCAGGACTTCTGTCGAAAAATGCAGGCCGGCGGTCGGTGCGGCGATGGAGCCGCCCGTTTTTGCGTAAATGGTCTGGTAGCGTTCGCGGTCATCGCTATGGTCGGGTGTGGTGATCTTCTTCCGCTTGATGTAGGGCGGAAGGGGCGCACGTCCAAAACGTTCCAGGTAGTTTTCAAAACCGTTCTGAGCGTGAAACGCCATCAGCCATTTCTTGTCAGACAGTCTGGCAACCACCCTGGCTTCACAGGAATGGCCAAGATCAATCACGTCATTTTCGTTGATTCTTTTCCCGGGACGCGCCAGCACTTCCCACCATTCAGCCCCGTCTTTTTTCTCTTTACAGGTGACAAGCAGTATTTCGAGAATAGCCCCTGTGCGCTTTTTGCCGTAAATCCTGGCTGGAATAACGCGGGAGTCATTGATGACCAGGACATCGCCTTTTTGCAAACAGTCCGGCAGGGAAGAAAATTGCCGATCCTCAATGGTATTGTCCCGGTGGTGAAGCAGCATCATGCGGGAAGTATCTCGTTGCGGCCGCGGGTGCTGCGCAATGAGATCATCAGGCAAAAAATATGAAAATTCCTCCAGTTTCATGGTTTTTCCGGTAAAAAATGATAATTTTAACCCAGATTGCGCAATAGGGAGATTCGTTGTTTCTCTGTGTCATTTCGGCCGAAGGGAGAAATCTTTTCAAAGACGTTTAAGATTTCTCAGTCACTTCGTTTCTTCGAAATGACATGAGGAATGTCATGTTTTGTCTATTGCGTAATCCGAATTTAATTAAATAATCAGAATAAGATAGCGATGTCAATCAAAACTGTCAGCGCCGTCCGAAATAAAGCAGAATCAGCCCGAAGATGATCGTGGAAATACCGATCATCCGCAGGGTGGAATCAGGCAGAGCTGCAATTTTGATCAGGTAGGGTTTCAACTTTTCAGGGAAAACCAGATAGGGAAGTCCTTCCACGATAAAAACCATACCCATTACACAAAGAAAGTAATCCAAGGGATCAAATCCTCTTTTCTTTCGCTTCGTCCCAGAGTTTGTCCATTTCATCAAGCGTTGCGTCGTCAACCGATTTGCCGTTTGCCGAAAGCCGCTGATGGATGTAGGCAAAGCGCCGGAGAAATTTATCAATGGTACCGGTGAGCGCGTTTTCCGCGTCCACGGAAAGAAAGCGGCACAGATTTACCAGGGTGAACAGGATATCGCCTGTTTCTTCTTCAATGAATTTAACGTCACCTTTTTCTCGCGCCGCAGCCAGTTCGGCAAGCTCTTCCTGCAGCTTTTTCAGGACATCATCCGTGTTTTGCCAATCGAAGCCTTGCCGGGCGGCTGCCGCCGTGATCTTTTGCGCTCTTCTCAATGCCGGCAGTGATCTGGGCGGACTGCCCAAAAGATGATTCTCCGCGGCCGTACCGATGCGTTCACGCTTTTTGATTTCCTGCCAGTTTTCCTTTACTTCCTTTACGGAATGGACCTTAACATCGCTAAACACATGCGGATGTCGACGAATCATTTTTGCATGAATGTCCTTCATGACATCAGCCAGTGAAAAGTCCCCGGCCTCGGACGCGATTTCAGAAATAAACAGGATCTGGAACAGCAGATCCCCCAGTTCCTCCTGAAGATGGAGGGGGTTGTCTTCGGCAATCGCGTCGAGCACTTCGTAAGACTCGTCCAGCAGATATTTGCCGATGTCCTGCCTGGTCTGCCTCCGGTCCCAGGGGCAGCCGTCTGGCGCGCGCAGTTTTCGAATCAGGGTGATCAGGTCCTGCAGTTCTTTATGTGGAATGTCCATGGGATTCATTTTACGATGAAGACGTCTTTTTGCCGGTCCTGAAAATAAACGTGGTTATATTGTGATCCGTTGATACGGTTGAAGAAAGCCTCCCCGTTTTCACGGCATTCCGGACAGCAGGAGTTGGGCAGGATCACGGCGTAGATCTTCTTGCCGGTGTCTGCCGCCGATTCAATCATGACCACCCCGCCGCAGTCGTTGCATACGCGCACAGTTTCGATCTGCCTTTCCGTAATGTCATCGGTATCATAATAAATATTTTTTTCGCGGCGGATATACGCGGCGGATCCGGTGATCTGTTTTTTCAGATTTTTCTTTTTCTTCCACAGGGTCATCAGATTCTTCACTTCGTTCTCAATGAGCCTGGTGACTTCCGGCGTCTGGCGGATTTGCCGGGCGTCGTAATCCGGCTCCCTCACCTGGCTGTAGTCCAGTCCGGCCATTGCGAGGATGATGCCGACATTGACATACGGGAGGGCTTTTTCAATAGAGTATCCACCTTCCAGTACTGCAATATCAGGAGAGAGTTTTTCATTTAAAAGCGCGTAGCCCTGGGCGCTGAAATTCATATTCGTGATCGGGTCACTGTAGTGATTGTCCTGTCCTGCCGAGTTAATGATGATTTCCGGCTTGAATTCATCCAGCATCGGAAGAATGGCGTTTTCAAGGACAAACAGGAAACCCTCATCCGACGTGCGCGGAGGCAGGGGAATGTTAATGGTTGCTCCCAGCGCATTGGGGCCGCCGAAATCATCAATGAAGCCTGTTCCGGGGTAAAGCGTTCGACCGTCCTGATGCATGGAGATGCACAGGACATCCGGATCGTTCCAGTAGATATCCTGTGTTCCGTCGCCGTGATGGCAATCCGTGTCCACGACGGCAATCCGCCTGATGTCGAAGGTATGCCGGATATATTCAATCATCACGGCTTCGATGTTAATGTTGCAGAAACCGCGTGCGCCGTGGGCGACCAGCATGGAATGATGGCCCGGCGGCCTCACCAGAGCAAAGGCGTTGTCGACTTCGCCGCTCAAAACTTTCTGTGCGGCGGTGATTGCGCCCCCGGCGGAAATGAGATGGGAATTCGTTGTCAGGTTTTGTGGGTTGGGAACACAAATATGGCAGCGGTTGATATCAGCGTAAGTGGCTAGGCCCGGTTTGTATTCCAGAATATTCGGGAAATCCAGCAGGCCTTCCTCGAAAACCTGATCCTGTGTATAAAGCAGCCTTTCCTCCCGTTCGGGGTGATTGGGGGAGATGGCCCAGTCAAATGCCGGGAAAAATATGAGACCTGTTTTCTTTTCTTTTGCGGGCATGTTTTTACCTTTCCTTGCCGGAAGAAATCAGTCCGGGTTTGATCTGAACCTTAACACGGATATTTTTCCCCGTCGTGTAAAAGTCTCGAATCATGTTAAACTGCTGCGATTCGGTTACTTCCATGATGATGTCTTCCGGCCTGGCTCCCATGCATACAGCTTTTTCCCGCAGGATTTTTTTGCCGGTTTCAATGGCGTCCGCCAGAGAAAAATTGCGGGGGATGCTTTCTACGTGTCCCTCTTCGCAGAGAATGAGTTCTTTTCTTTCTGTGTCCGCGAGGATTGTGATTTCAGCGGTGGTTCTGGCAAGAGCCACACCCAGGGCATTGGACACTTCGGAATGTTCCGGTATCGAATAGGGGTAGCCCAGATTTTGGGCGATAAAGGGAGCGATGGCGGCGGGCCCGCCGGCGACATAAAGAATCTTCGGCTGAATAATTTTCCCCTCCAGAAGTTCGTGGATCGTATAAACCGGTTTATTGTTGATCTGGGCAAGGATTTGCCGGATCTGATCCGAGATGATGGCGGCCATTTTATCGATGATGGCGCGCGCCGCCTCCTCAATGCTCAGTTGAAGTTTTTTCGCGATAAGCGCAATGGCCTCCCGGGCTTTCCCGCTGTCGCCGAAAGAAACAATTCCTTCCACAATCATGGCGTCCGTGGGGGTGGGGAATGGTCCGTCCAGTGCGGCAGCAGGCCCTTTGCGGTGCGGTCCGATGAAAATTTCGCCGTTCTCTATTCTGATGACACTGTCTCCGCCCACGCCGATGGATTTTGTGTATAGACCGCGAATCAGTGTCTTTCGTCCGTTAATTTCCACGCCGGATGGCTCGAGAAGGGGAACACCATCGGCAAAAACGGAGATGTCCGTCGTGGTGCCGCCGATATCCAGAGCCACAGCATCTTCTTTCATGCGTGCCGTCGCCAGGACGCCCATGATGCCGGCTGCGGGTCCCGAGTGAATGGTCTGGACAGGGCAGTTCAGGGATTGATCAATCAGGATGGTCCCGCCGTCCGCTTTCAGAATATAGACAGGGATATTCAGACCGAGCTTTTGGATAAATTTCTGCACATCCTGCACAAATCCATGATAAATTTCGTGAATAGCCGCGTTGAGATACGTTGTGGAGATGCGGCGGGGAAAATTCAGTTGTCCGGACAGCGTATGTCCCAGAGAAATATTTCTGGAATCATTGTCAAGCAATTCAGCCGCATCGAGTTCCTGTTGTGGGTTCCGTGAAGAGAATTTGCCCACTACTCCAATGTAATGAATCTGGTTCTGGTCTATTTCACTGCTGATATCGGCGATTTCCCGGCTATTTACATTTTTGACGGGGATGCCGCGGTGATTGACATAGCCCCTGGCAAAATAAACATCTTTCCCCAGGTTCAGCGTCGCGGGGGATAAACCCGGCCCGCTTAGCAAAACCATTGCCACGCGACTGGTCTTATTCTGGACAATCGCGTTGGTCGAGATGGTGGTGCTCAAAACAATCCTATGGATATCATTGATATTATTTCCTTTTATCAGCTTTTCGGCTGCTTCCAGAAGAGAGGACATAATATTCGTTTGATTCGTGAGAACCTTGGTTTTACTGATCACTTGCAAATCCTGAACCAGAACCGCATCTGTGTGAGTCCCGCCAACGTCAATACCAAGTATCATTGGAGCGTCCTTTAATGTCAATTTTGCTACTTATATATGTTTAAATATCTCTTGACAAGGCAAAAAAAAGGCGTATTGTCACGCATCGTAATGGTAGTGTGCTTACACACTAAAATTTTTGAAAGGAGGATTTGTCTAATGAAGAAGGTATTGGCCATTTTTGTTAGCGTGCTTTTATTGGCTTCTTTATCAATCGCGGCAGTAGGCTGCAAGCAGGCCCCGAAGGAAGAAGCGACGACAGTGGAAGCACCGGCAGCTCCTGCGGCTCCTGAAGCAGCAGCTCCTGCGGCACCGGCAGCCCCTGCGGCCCCTGAAGCAGCAGCACCGGCGGCACCCGAAGCAGCCCCTGTAGCTCCTGAAGCAGCCCCTGTGGCTCCTGAAGCAGCAGCACCGGCAGCACAATAAAAACATAATCAATTGCAGGATTATAGAACCGGGCAATCTTTGCTATACGCATAGGTTGCCCGGTTTTTTTGTCTTTAATGGTTAATTATCTCAAAATATGTTATAAATATAAAAAAAACAGGAGGTGCCTTATGGCGGAAAAAGAATGGGATTTGGTAAAGGGCGTGGTAATCGGTGGTCTGATTGGCGCGGCCATCGGCCTTTTGTTCGCTCCGAAAAGTGGAAAAGAAACCCGTCAGGATATTGCCGATAAAGCAGACGAACTTCTGGTTAAAGCAAAAGCGGAATATGAAAAAGCCGCCGAAAAAAGTAAAGCGGCTTATGAAGCGGCAACCAGGCGGCTGAAAGAAGCCGAGAGCGTTGCAAAAGAAAAAGTGGAAGAACTGGAAGGAAAAGTGAGCGGTCTTGCTCATCAGGGTGCCGAGACACTGGCGGAAAGTAAAAGCCGCTTAAAAAAAGCGATTGATGCCGGAAAGGAAGCTTATCGGGAAGAAAAGGAAAAACCGATGGTTTAATCGTAGAACCGGATGCCGTCAGAGAAATTTCACGGATAAAGGATGAAATTTCAGGGGGAAGAATTATGTATCTGGAAATTAGTTTGATCATCATCGGGATTGCCGTACTGCTGCTGGTATTATTTTGTATACCGGTCCTGCTGAAACTCAGGCAGGCGGTAAACGACATCAATATCACCCTGCAGACGTTGAACGAGCGGCTGCCGTTGATCTTGAAAAACATGGAAGAGATTTCAACCAATATTAATCAATCGACAACGGCTATCAATGCTCAGGTTCAGAGTTACGCCTTAACAAGCAGCCGGATTAATCTCATGATGAATGAAGCGGTATCCAAGATAGAAATGGTGGCGCCGCTTGCCCTGCAGTCTTCATTGGTTCGAAAAATATCGGCGTTTATTCCCGTGCTCAAAGGGGCGAGCGCTTTTTTCAGGGTGCTCTCGGGTAAAGAAGAGGTTTAGAACGAAATGGCGAAGATGACGTTTTCCAACAAGTGGGGTCGTGTCGCCGTCTCGAAAAAGCCTCCGTCCTCCGGGGGGCAGAAAACGGTTGAAGACACCGTGCGGGAAATGAAAAAAGCCGCCAAGGCACCTGGCGGCGAGGACTACCGCGAAAAATCTTTGAGCATTCACGGGCTGGTCTGCGCACGTTGCGGTCGCGAGTTTTCGGGCGTGAACCGGCAGCTGTTGACCGTTCATCACAAAGACGGCAACCACCATAATAATCCTCCCGACGGCAGCAACTGGGAAAACCTCTGTACCTATTGCCACGAAGACGTCCACAGCCGTGAAGTGCTGGCCGGTTATCTGGGAGAAAACGCGTCGAGCCGGGAAGTCAGCCTGGTTTATGGTGAACCATCATCGTCGGTGTCGGAGACATCCGGCTTGCTGGCGCAAAAATTAATGCAGGCCCTGCAAAAAAAGAAATAACATCCATTCACATTCTGCTCAGGATGATGGAGAGCGATTGCTCTCCGGAAGGGATAGGTGTTTGTCTGAAAGGGCAAGGGACGCTTCGACAGGCTCAGCGACCGGAGGGTTAAGGTTCAAGGCGCAAGGATCAAGGAAAAAGGAACAGATCCATTTCCTGTCCTCCGCCGGCGGAGGTGGCGTGAAACGCCGGAGGTGGTAATTGTAGGGATTGCTCCCCGAGCAATCCGAAGAGGTATTACGGAGCGCCGGATATGGAGATTGTAGGGACTGCTCCCCGAGCGGTCCGAAGCGGCGTGTTTGGCAAACACGCCCTACATTACCCCCCTGTGTCCCTCCAAGAGACTTTGTCGCAATTGAATTTACGTCATAACCTGAAGGTCACGCGTTCCGGACAAGCGAAGCGCATCATTTTTGTCCTCCGCCGGCGGAGGTGGCGTGAAACGCCGGAGGTGGTAATTGTAGGGATTGCTCCCCGAGCAATCCGAAGAGGTATTACGGAGCGCCGGATATGGAGATTGTAGGGACTGCTCCCCGAGCGG
>JAQVLL010000011.1:0-4914 GCA_028704195.1 Smithellaceae bacterium | reverse complement strand
TCCGAAGCGGCGTGTTTGGCAAACACGCCCTACATTACCCCCCTGCGTCCCTCCAAGAGACTTTGTCGCAATGCCATTGACAAATAGAATTGAGATACAGACTTGGGGGAAGAGGTGCGGTTTTACCGCAGAAGGATTTTGGAGCCGTTGTTTTCTTTTACCAGCTTGTCGCCTACCGATGTTCCGCAGTAAACGCAGCTGTAGTCATACTTTTCGCCTTCGGAAAGAACCAGAAGAAGTCTTTTCCGCACGGGAACTGCCCGCTTGCATTTCGGACAGAATAATTCCGTAGCATCAAAATCTTTGTAGGACGGTTTCATCATTTGTCATCCCTGTCCGGAATGTTTTCCCAATTTTCAAGCCACACGGCGGCTTCGCTGTCGCTGGGAGCGCGCCAGTCGCCGCGAGGAGAAAGCGATCCCCCCGAACCCACCTTCGGCGAATTAGGAACGCAGGAACGCTTATACTGGGACATTTTAAAGAATCGATTCAGATAGACATGCAGCCATTTTTTGATTTCTTTCAGGCTGTAAGCGTTTTGTTTTTCCGGCGGGACATCCGGCCATGCGCCTTTGTTTTTGTCCTTCCAGGCACAATAAGCCATGAAAGCGACCTTTGTAGGAAGATAACCGAAACGCGTAATGTAGAAATTGTTGAAGTCCTGCAGCTCATAAGGTCCGATCGACTCTTCTGTTTTCTGCAGCGGCTGGTTGTTGTGTTCACCGGGGATCAGTTCCGGTGAAATTTCCGTAGCCAGAACATCCAGAAGAATCTCAGACACTTTTTTCGAAAACTGATGTGTTTGCGCCACCCAGCGGATCAGGTACTGAATCAAAGTTTTCGGGACGCTGGCGTTGACATTGTAGTGCGACATATGATCGCCGATCCCGTAAGTACACCAGCCCAGGGCCAGTTCGCTTAAATCGCCCGTGCCCAGCACCAGCGCATGTTTCATGTTGGCCAGCCGGAAAAGATGCGCTGACCGCTGGCCGGCCTGCACATTTTCGAAAGCGATATCATAAACTTTCTTTCCACGGTCAAACGGGTGATCTATGTCCTTGAGCATCTGGATGCATGCCGGTTTGATGTCCACTTCGTTGGTTTCCACTCCCAGGGCTTTCATCAGGTTTATGGCGTTGCGGTAGGTTTTACTGGTTGTCCCGAACGCGGGCATCGTGTAGGCTTTGACATGGGTGCGGGGCCTGCCCAGCAGGTCCATGGTTCGGGCGGCGACAAGCAATGCGTGCGTGGAGTCCAGGCCCCCCGAAACGCCGATCACCAGGTTTGGAATTCCCGAAGACTTTAGCCTCTGGGCCAGTCCCTGGACCTGAATATTGTAGGCTTCGTAGCAGCGCTGGTCGCGCTTCCCCGTGTCAGCAGGAATGTACGGGAAACGGGGAATCTCTCGCCCGGGTATTAATCGTCCTTTGGGACAATCAAGATCAAATTTCACAAAACGAAAATCAGCCAGCCGCGCTTTGTGGTCCGCCGCGTTGTGCCCGAAGGTTGTGATTCGCATCCGGTCCTGCGCCAAACGATCCAGGTCGATATCGGCGTGAATCATCTGTTCCGATATTGAAAAGCGTTCCGATTGGGCCAGCAGATTCCCGTTTTCATAAATCATGGCGTGCCCGTCCCAGGCGAGATCCGTTGTGGATTCACCGAATCCCGCGTCAGCGTAAAGGTAGGCCGCGACACAGCGCGCAGACTGGTTGGCAGTCAGCTGTTGCCTGTACTCGGCTTTTCCGATGGTGATATTGGAGGCGGACAGGTTTCCGATGATGGTCGCGCCTGCCATCGCGGCAAAACAAGACGGCGGGATCGGCACCCAGACATCTTCGCAGATTTCGAAAAACAAACTGAAGTTTTTTACATTGGTTGCTTTAAAAATCAGGTTTGCGCCAAAGGGAATATCTTTTTGCCCGGCCAGCTCGATGGTTGAAGCAAGGGCCGTCGAGGCCGGTGAAAATTGCCTGGCCTCGTAGTATTCGCGGTAATTCGGCAGGTAGGATTTGACGGCGACGCCAAGAATTTTGCCCCGGTAAAAAACAACGGCGCAGTTGTATAACCGGCAATCCACCTGAAGCGGTGCTCCGCAGGCGATCATCAGATTCAATTTGGCGGAAGCGTTTTTGATGGTAAGCAGTGCATTTTCGACGCTTTTCAGCAGGGCGTCTTGGTGGAACAAATCCTCATTGGAGTAAGCGGAAAGTCCGAGCTCCGGGAAGATCGCCAGAACGGCTTTTTGCCGGGCCGCTTTTTGGGCCAGTTCTATTGTTTTCCGTGTATTAAAAGGCACGTCGGCAACCCTGACTTCAGGAACACAGACAGCCGTGCGGACAAATCCGTGGTTGTACAGATTGAAAAAGGAACCTGCTTTACCCGAGGCCATTTTTCTATCCTTTCTCGACATAAGCGTAAGCGCTGTGGTTGTGGATGCTTTCAAAATTCTCTGCTTCGATACTGTACCAGGTGAAATTGTCGTCTGCGTTTAACTTAACTGCCACGCTGCGGACAAGATCTTCCACGAACTTTGGATTCTTGTACGCCTTTTCCGTGACAAATTTTTCATCCACGCGCTTCAAAAGGGAATATACCTCACCACTGGCCGAATCTTCCACTATTTTTATCAAATCTTCAATCCAGAAAAATTTCCTGAAACGCACCTTTACCGTAACAATGCTGCGCTGGTTGTGGGCCCCGAACGCGCTGATCTCCTTGGAACAGGGGCAAAGCGTAGTGACCGGCACGACCACGCCCACCAGAAAATCCGATTTTTCCCCGTTGTGCTCCCCCGCGAACATGCACCGGTACTCCATCATGCTTCTTGCCTTGGATATGGGAGCCGTTTTTTTGATAAAATAAGGGAACTCGATTTCCATGTGCGCGGATTGCGCGCGCAGTTTCTGACACATTTTTTCCAGAATTGTCTTGAAGGTTTTTATATTGAACTGGCCCCGGAAATCGTTGAGCACCTCCACAAAACGGCTCATATGTGTGCCCTTGAAGTGGTGCGGCAGATTGACGTACATATTGATGGTAGCGTTTACCGGCTGTGTGCCGCGCACGCGGTCCAGCACGATGATCGGGTATTTGATGTTTTTTACCCCGACCTTTTTGATGTCAATATTGCGTGAATCTTTTTGGTTTTGAATATCAATCATTTTAGCCTTTTAGGCTGTAGACTTTTAGGCTGTTAGTGAAAAAAAGATTTTTCTAAAAGCCTAATAGCCTACAGTCTAATCCCCTATATACGTTACCGCCGCGGTTTCCGATTCCCACACTTTTACGCGCAGCATTTTGACCCCGGATTCGGCGACTTTGTCCTGCATTTCTCTGTATAAGAAGCAGGCGATATTTTCCGATGACGGATTTTTTCCCTTAAAAAAGGGAAGATCATTCAAATGCTGGTGGTCCATCTGGTCGAGGATTTCTTTGAGCCATTTTTTGAGCAGTCGGAAATCAATCAGAATCCCGTCGGAATTCAGCTTTGGCGCTCCTACGGTTACCTCAACCTTGAAATTATGCCCGTGGAGTTCCTCGCATTTGCCTCCTATTTCCGACAGCAGATGCGCCGCGGAAAATGATTTAATAATCGTAACTTCGTACATTTTCGGCTTCCCCGTTTTTTTAATTTTTTCTTATTAACATATTTTATAATGCGGGGGAATCATTAATATTGGTATGAAATCACTACTGTCCGGAATAAGTTAAAAACAGTCAAAAATTATTTGTAACTTATTGAATATATTGAATCCCGTTTTCTTGAAAAATTGAAGTCGATGACACCATAAAAATACCATATGTCTTTGTTTTACAAGAGAAATATTCATATTACTTAAATTTTAACCGGACAGTAGTGGTATGAAATAACAGATGTCATGTTCAAATTCCTGCTAGCTTCCTCTGGATGCCCCTTATAATTCCATGATTGACATTCGTGCATATATGAATTAAACTAGTCTCAGACTAGTCTTAAATGAGGAGGATTGCATGCAAAGCGTTGGAGCCTATGAAGCAAAAACCACCCTTTCCAAACTGCTGGAACGAGTTCACAAGGGAGAAACTATAAACATAACAAAACATGGCGTGACGGTGGCTGTTTTACAGCCCCCTGCGATAGCCAGAAACTCTAATCCACGTCAAGCTGTTGAAGCATTGCGACAGTTCAGAAGCAAACACACACTCAAAGGGATTCCTTTAAAGAAAATGATTGAAGAAGGCAGACGCTAAAATCATGCAGGAATTTGTCATAGATAATTCAGTGGTCATGTCCTGGTGTTTTCAGGACGAAACCAATGAGTATACCGATGCGGTTTTAGGATACCTGGAAGATTACACCGCTTTCGTGCCCGCTATTTGGCCTCTCGAAGTCAGCAATGTGTTGCTTGTTGCTGAAAGAAGAAATCGGATCAGTCAGGCGGATAGTTCGCGATTTATATCCCTTTTGGCGGAATTACCGATCATTGTGGAACAGGAATCGCCGGAGAGAATGTACAGTGAAATATTTGCCCTTGCGCGTGAATGTATAATATCCAGCTATGATGCGTCCTATTTAGACCTTGCCATGCGCAAAGGATTGCCCCTGGCAACAATGGATAAGAAAATTATCTCGGCGGCGAGGCGTTGCAGAGTGCCCATTGTGAAGTGAATGCTGCAAGAAGTCATGGTGTCATAATGAAACATTGCATGGCGTCATTATGAAACCGTGTCACGACTTTTTCATTACCCTATAAACGCTTTTCTCCACCTTTTATAGGGTAAATCGAAAACGATAGCTTTCTTGTCAAATTTTTCCGGGTCCCAGCCTTCCCCGACCCATGTTTTCAAATCTTCATATTCGAGGTCTGCAGCATTTGCCAAAACATCCAGCAGCCTGTAGTATCCGGAATCGCCGCCACAATCTTCAGGAGG
>JAQVLL010000284.1 GCA_028704195.1 Smithellaceae bacterium | reverse complement strand
TTCAACAGATCTGTGATCGTTTGGCCCAAAAGTGGAAAAGTTGGTTGCTTTTTTCCCTGATGACGCTTTTCGTCTTGTCTTTGCTGATTGCCTGCGCCGGGCCGCAAGTTCAAAAAGAACCGGTAAAAGGTGTGTATCATATTGTCAAAAAAGGCGAAACGGCATACAGCATATCGCGCGCTTATTCGATCAGCCTGCAGGAACTGGCAAAAATCAATAACATCAAAGATGTCTCAAATATTAAGGTGGGTTCTGTTATTTTTATCCCCGATGCCGTGCATGTGATAGACGACGTGATGGCGGCCGCTAAAATTGCCGATACGGATAGCCGCAGAAGCACAGCCTGGCGGGAGGAAAAAGTTTCGGAGCAGGAAAAGCCATCCACGCCGGTTTTAACCGGACCATCAGATGCCGGGCGTGAAGGTGAAACATCCGGAACCTTTCTGGAACCCCGCGGTGTGAAAGAAGACAAACGCCCAACAGTCGAAACAAAAGATCAAGCCTATCCGGATAAGAGCAAGCTGCTCTGGCCGGTCAAGGGAAAGGTAAAAACAAGTTTCGGGGCTCAACCGAACAAAACCTACCACAACTGGATCAAGATTGCCTGTCCGGCGGGAACACCGGTAAAAGCGGCTGCCAGGGGGACTGTTATTTTTTCGGCTAATTTGAAGGATTTTGGAGAAACCATCATCATCCGTCATTCAAATGGTTTTGCGACGGTTTATACGCATCTCAAAAAAAGACATGTCAAGGCGGACCAGACTGTTAAAAAAGGTCAAACCATTGCCCTGGCCGGAGAAATGGATGAAAAAGGAGGTGTCTATATTAATTTTGAGATCCGTCGCAACGGCAAAGCACAGAATCCTCTGCCGTACCTGCCCTAGACGAATGACGGCTGCCTTGTTGCCGGCATTTATGAAGCATTTCAGTAAATTGTATTAATCATTGACTAATTGAATGAAAAATGGTAATCTACTACGTTATTACGGAAAGGCAGGGGAATGCAAAATGTTTAAAGTAGGTGATTTGGCGGTATATCCGGCTCAGGGGGTCGGTGTTATTGAAGCCATTGAAAATAGAGAGGTTATGGGGAAGAAACAGCCCTTTTATGTCATGAAAATCATGGGCAACGGCATGAAGATCATGATTCCAACCAGTTCTGCCAAGGCCGTGGGGCTGCGTGAAGTGATTCTGGAGAAGGAAATACCGAAGGTCTATGAAATTCTCCGCAATAAAGATGTCACCATTGACAAGCAAACCTGGAACAAGCGCTACCGGGAGTATCTGGAAAAAATCAAAACCGGTTCTGTGTTCGAAATTGCCAGTGTTTTAAGAGATTTATTCATTTTGAAGAGCGATAAGAATCTTTCCTTCGGAGAGCGGAAGATGATGGACACTGCGAAGAATCTGTTGGTGAAGGAAATTTCCGTTGCCACAAACGCACAGGAAGCCAAGGTCGAACGTGATTTGCAGATGATTTTTACCGTGCAGTAAAGTTTGATCCCGATCACGCGGGACGAGTTTTAAGTTTCAGTAGCGTGCTGCGATAAGTAATGTTCATTTCATACCTCGACAGCTTGCCGCAATGTGGTATATTAATTTTTACAGTAACTTATGATCTTTGAAAACTGAAAAAAGGATAAATCGGGTTTCCTGATCCAGGGAAATAATGAATACCTCCGTTGTGAAGAAGTGTTTGAAAAGCAGAATTATACTCATACATGCATAAATTTTAATTTGATTATATAGAAAGGAGGTGAATCGATTGATCATAAGAGTATTATTAGTTTTAGCCTGTTCCGTAAGCGGTTATTTTATCGTTTTTTATATGGCGACGCCAAGCAGTTCTTATGCTTATTTGCAGGCAATTGTCGGCTTTATTATAGGTTTAGTCGTTGCGCTGCTGGTCATCCGGGTGGAAAAAGACATCCGCAAACTTTCTTTGAAAGTCATCGCGGGTGGCGTCGTTGGCATGGTCGTCGGTTTGCTGATCGCGTTAATTCTTGGTTTTGGCCTGAATATGGTCATCAAGATTACTCAGGATCAGCAGGTTGTTCCGTGGATCTATTTGCTCTTGACAGGCATTCTGGGGTATCTGGGGCTTGTTCTCGGATCGAAAAAAGCAGAAGAGTTCACTTTCCGCACAGTTGAAAGCAAGACTGCCGTTGATAACCGTTTGCTGGACACCAGCGTTATTATTGACGGGAGAATCGCTGATATTTGCGATACGGGTTTCATGGACGGAGAACTGATTGTGCCTCGCTTTGTCCTGAATGAACTGCAATTCATCGCGGACTCCTCGGATTCCATGAAGCGTTCGCGGGGCAGGCGTGGTCTGGATGTCCTCAACAGGATGCAAAAAAGCTCGTCCATCAATATTGAGATCGTTGAACAGGATTTCCCGAAAATCAAAGGAGTAGACGGCAAACTGGTGGCTCTGGCCCAGAAACTAAATGCCAAGCTGCTGACCAATGATTATAACCTGAACAAAGTCGCTGAGTTGCAGGGGGTACGGGTGCTCAACGTCAATGAACTGGCCAACGCGATGAAACCGGTGGTGCTGCCCGGAGAACAGATGCTGGTCAAAATTATCCGCGAAGGCAAGGAACAGGGGCAGGGTGTCGGTTATCTGGATGACGGAACCATGATTATCGTGGACAACGCTCAGAAAATGATCAACACGACTGTGGAGGTTGTAGTCACGAGCGTGCTACAGACGACAGCCGGCAGGATGATTTTTACGGAATTGAAAGAGGCCGCCGAAAAGAAAAACAACAATTCATAACCCATATTTCTGCTGTCTTTTTTGACCGGAAAGAAAATACCTTTGGCGAACGGGCCCGGGAAAATCATTTTCCGGGCCCGTTTCATTACAGGACACATCATGAAAACAGTTGCAATCATCCCAGCAGGCGGCGCAGGCAAAAGACTGGGGCTTGAAGTTGCGAAGCAGTATCTTCTGCTGGATTCATTGCCCTTGCTGGTACACACGGTCCGCGTGTTTCAGATAACGGAAGTTGTTTCGGCCATAGTTCTGGTGGTGCCGAAAGAAGATGTGGCATCCGTACAAAAGCAGATTGTCGAAAAATATGGTTTGACAAAAGTAATGGCGGTTGTGGCCGGTGGCAGGGAGCGTCAGGATTCGGTCCGGAATGGTCTGCGGGCTGTTCCCGAAACATGCGACGTTGTGATTGTCCACGATGGTGTTCGTCCTTTTGTTACCCGGGAGATGATTATCCGGGTCGTTGCCGCGACGGCTGAATGTGGCGCCGCCTCTATCGGGGTTCCGGCCAAAGACACGATCAAGGAAACAACGGATGAAAATATTGTGGCGGTGACATTGCGCCGCCACAATTTGTGGCAGACGCAAACCCCCCAGGCTTTTGGGTATGATATCTTATGTCGGGCTTCTGCGGAAGCCGAAAGAGATCATTTCTACGGAACGGACGACGCGTCCCTAGTTGAGCGAATGGGCGTAAAAGTAAGGATGGTCGCCGGTTCGCATGAAAACATCAAAATCACGACACCGGAAGATTTGCTGATTGCGGAAGCATTAATGGAAAATAAAAAAAAGGAAATTATGGTTGGCCGCAGCGGACTGGGTTATGACAGCCATCGATTTTCACCGGGCAGGAAACTTATCCTCGGAGGAGTTGAAATTCCTTTCGATCGGGTCACGGACACATTGCTATCAATGGTCAGCGTGTCAGCGTTCCAAGTTACATGGTTACGACCGCAGAAGAGTCTGGAGTTATGTATTATGCAACCTCCAGTCTTGAAGACGAAGCAAACGGCGAGCG
>JAQVLL010000283.1 GCA_028704195.1 Smithellaceae bacterium | reverse complement strand
TTCAGCGCTTCGTTTGAAACGGAACCGGATATTGAACCGCAGGGCCATAAAGGGATGGACCTGGAGAAGGTGAACATCACCGTGTCGGAGGCGGACATGGAAAAGCGTCTTGGGGAAATCCGCAAAATGTTTGCAACCATGCAGGAGATCACTGATGATCGGCCGGCGGTCATGGGCGATTTTGTTACGATTGATTTTAAAGGGACGATGGACGGCGAAGAGCTTCCGGATCTGCAGTCTGATAATTATCTGCTGGAACTGGGATCCAAAAGATTTATTCCCGGTTTTGAAGAACAGCTCGTGGGAATGAAAAACAACGAAACAAAAGAAATCAACCTTACATTTCCCGCCGATTATCATGAAAAAAAGATGGCTGGGCAAGATGTAGTATTCAGGGTGACCTTAAAGGGGTTAAAAGAACAAAAACTTCCGGATATCGACGAAAACTTCGTTAAGAATTTTGACAAGTACAATACCCTGGAAGATTTGATGAATGATGTTCGTAAATCCATGGATGAGCAGTGCAGGCGACAGAGCGATTCACAACTTGATGAAAAAATCATAGAAGCTCTTCTGAATGCCAATGCGTTTGAGGCACCGCCTTCCCTGGTCGAGAGACAAATCTTCTACATGATATCCGATACGCAGAAAAGAATGAGATCGGCCGGTATGGATGAAAAAGATGCCATGGAATTAAGTTTCCGGATGCACGATCAGTTTAAGAAAGAAGCGGAAAAAACGGTCAAGACTTTCCTCCTGATCAAAAAGATAGCCGAAAAAGAAGCCCTGGTGGCGACTGATGATGATATAAATAATCAAATCAAGGAATTAGCTGAAATTCATCATGCGGATTATGAGACTGTCAAAAGCGCCTATGACAACGAAGACAGAATAAATACCCTGAAATCGGAAATTATCCAAAAAAAGGTATTTGACTTTATCAAGCGAGAGGCCAATATTAAGATCGTTGAGAAAGTTGGAATGGAAGGGGAGGCTGCTTCGTGAATTTGATACCGATGGTAGTGGAACAGGACGGCCGGGGCGAAAGAGCCTTCGACATCTATTCGCGTCTTTTAAAAGACAGGATCATCTTTTTGGGAACCGCGATCGACGACAACGTGGCAAATGTGGTTGTCGCTCAGATGCTTTATCTGGAAGCGGAGGACCCTGATAAGGAAATCTTTTTCTATTTAAATTCTCCCGGAGGTCACGTGAGTTCGGGAATGGCTATTTATGATACCATGCAGTATATCAAGCCGCCTATTTCTACGGTATGCATGGGTCAGGCGGCCAGTATGGCGGCAATCCTTCTTGCGGCCGGAGAGAAAGGCAAAAGGTTTGCCCTGCCGCACGCGCGGATTTTAATCCACCAGCCGCTGGGAGGTTTTCAGGGACAGGCGACGGATATTGACATTCAGGCCAGGGAAATCTTAAGACTGAAGGACGAATTGAACAGGATTCTTTCGGAATTGACCAGTCAGCAACTGGAAAAAGTCATGAATGATACGGAACGTGACTACTTCATGACCAGCGCACAGGCAAAAGAATATGGTTTAATTGATGAAATCGTAATTAGAAAGCCTGTATCATCCATTGAGAAATAAAGGAGAGATCAAGTGATCAAAAGAAGCAAAGACAATCGAGGGCAGGGAATGCTTTTTTGCTCATTTTGCGGAAAGATGCAAAGTGAGGTTCGTAAACTGGTTGCAGGTCCTACTGCATATATTTGCGATGAATGCATCGAATTATGCCGGTGCATTGTAGAGGAAGAAGAAAAGACGGTAGAGAAAACCCCCAAGAATATTTTACCTGAGCCGAAAGAAATCAAGAAATTTCTTGACACTTACGTCATCGGCCAGGAACAGACAAAAAAAATTCTTTCCGTCGCGGTTTATAACCATTATAAAAGGCTGTTTTCCAATGTCGGTTCGAATGACGGTGTTGAGATCCAGAAAAGCAACGTCCTTCTGGTTGGACCGACGGGATCCGGGAAAACCCTGCTTGCCAAGACGCTGGCTAAGTTTTTGAATGTTCCTTTCACGATAGCGGACGCCACCACCCTGACGGAAGCGGGATATGTGGGCGAGGATGTGGAAAATATCATTTTAAGTCTGCTGCAAAATGCAGATTATGACGTCGCCCGTGCATCTAAAGGAATTGTGTATATCGATGAGATCGATAAAATAGCAAAAAAATCCGGCAACCCGTCGATTACAAGAGATGTTTCCGGTGAAGGTGTACAGCAGGCTCTGTTGAAAATTATGGAAGGAACCACGGCCAGCATACCGCCTAAAGGCGGACGCAAACATCCGCAGCAGGAATTTATTCAGGTGGACACCACGAATATTCTCTTTATCTGCGGCGGTGCATTCAATGATTTGGAAACGATTATTTCCAAACGGATCGGCACGAACACCATGGGTTTCGGTGCGGAAATCAAAAGTAAAAAGGAAAAAAGGGTAGGGGAAATACTGGCGGAAGTTCGGTCTGAAGACCTCTTGAAATTTGGTCTCATACCGGAATTTATCGGAAGGCTGCCGGTGATTGCCACGCTGGATGACCTGGGTGAAGACTCCCTGGTCCGCATTTTAATGGAACCCAAGGACGCAATCATCAAACAATACAAAAAACTGTTTGAACTGGAAAACGTAATCTTGAAGTTCACCGACGGTGCGCTTCGCAGCGTGGCGAAGTTGTCGATGGAAAGAAAGTCAGGCGCGCGCGGCTTGCGTTCCATTCTGGAGAATACCATGCTCGAAGTGATGTATGATATTCCTTCGCAGCGCGACATCAAGGAATGCGTCATCAGCGAGGAAGTGGTTGTCAATAAAGCAAAACCCATTTTGTTGTACGATTCAAAATCCGAGACTGCATAAATCAATATCCGGGAAGAGTAAATGACAGAAAAACAAGACTATAACAATCAATCCAGGACAAACATTATTCCTCTTTTACCCCTCAGGGATGTGGTTGTTTTTCCTCATATGATCGTGCCGTTGTTTGTCGGCCGTGAGAAGTCTATTGCAGCTCTGGAATCTGCCATGAAATATGAAAAAGGCATTTTCATGGTGGCCCAGAAAAACGCGAAAAAGGACGATCCTGGCGAAGAAGACATATACAGGACAGGAACCATAGGTATTATCATTCAGCTGCTGCGCCTGCCTGACGGAACGGTTAAAGTTCTCGTGGAAGGTAAATCCCGCGGTTCCATAGAGGAATATCTTAAAAATGACGATTTCTTTCTTGTGAAAGTAAAAGAGATTGAGGACATCGATGATGATCCCAACGATGTCAGAAAACAGGCGATGATGCGCAGCATTAAAGAATCCTTCGAGCTTTACCTGAAGCTCAGCAAGAAAGTGCATGTGGAGATGATGGGGACGATTGCCGCAATCGAAGACCCGTCCAAGCTCGCCGATGTTGTGGTTACGCACCTGAACGTGAAGCTGGAAGACAAACAGAAAATCATTGAAATATACAATATCGGAGAAAGGCTTGAAGCCATTTATTCCCTGATGCTGTCGGAAATAGAGATCCTTCAGGTAGAAGAAAAGATCAAGCGCCGCGTCAAAAAGCAGATGGAAAAAACGCAGAAGGATTATTACCTGAATGAGCAGATGCGCGCCATACAGAAGGAAATGGGCGAAAAGGACGATTTCAAGAATGAAATCGCTGATCTGGAAAAACGCCTGAAACAAAAGAAACTTTCCGAAGAGGCAACAAAGAAAGTACGCCAGGAAATAAAAAAACTCCAAATGATGTCGCCCATGTCGGCGGAAGCCACGGTTGTCCGTAATTAC
>JAQVLL010000282.1 GCA_028704195.1 Smithellaceae bacterium | reverse complement strand
CAGATTGAAAATGGAACGGTTCAGGAAATCGGCGTGCGCAAGTTGATCCGGGTACTCGAATACCTGGGGTTGGAATTGCGTATCCGACAGGCCGGCAGTCCGCCGACGCTGGATGAACTTCGTGAAGAGGAGAAACGCTGATGCCGGAAGTGTCGTCCCTTGCCGTTTGGGCGGCAGGCATACGGGCCGGTCTGCTGGAGCGTGATGCCCGGCAGACGTATGTTTTTGCCTATCCTCAGGAGACTGGCAGCCAGGCGCAGGTTTCCCTGACCATGCCGGTGCGGCTGGCAAGTTGGACAAGCCGCGAACTGCACCCCATATTCCAGATGAACCTGCCGGAGGGGGCCCTTCTCGAGGCCGGCCGCAGGGCCATCGCTAAAATAATCGGGGAGGATGACCTCTCTATCCTCCGTGTGACCGGTGAAAACCAGGTGGGCAGAAACCGCTTCTCCCTTCCCGGCGACGATTCGCCATCTCTGCCGGAAACATCCGAGTCTCTGCATGAATTGCTTACCTATCCCAACACCGGTGAACTACTCAATGAACTTGTTGCAAAATATGCCCTGCACTCCGGCATATCAGGCGTTCAGCCCAAGGTGTTGCTCAATGCAACGGGACAGGGCACAATGGTGTCATCAAACTATATCGTGAAGTCATGGGGAACGGATTATCCCTGCCTGGCTGCCAATGAATATTTTTGCATGACGGCGGCGAAGCGGGCCGGTCTGCCAACACCGGAATTCTACCTGTCCGAAAATGGCGGCCTGTTTGTTATGCAGCGGTTTGACGTTGTTCACAATAACGAAGCCATCGGTTTTGAGGATATGTGCAGTCTCCAGGCGCTGGGCACAGCCCGGAAATACTCCAGCAGTTATGAACGGGTGGCAAAGAGCATTAGTAATTTTGTTTCCGGTGATCGTCTGATGGCGGCGCGGGAACAGTTTTTTGCGACTCTGGTTTTGTCGGTCATGGTGAGGAATGGCGATGCGCATCTGAAGAATTTTGGAGTTCTATATAACACCCCACAATCTGCTGTGTGGCTTGCGCCCGTGTATGATGTGGTGACCACGACCGTTTATATCAAAAATGATGTTCCGGCGCTTACGCTTGCAGGCACGAAAAAGTGGTGGACTCGAAAAATGCTGGAGCAGTTTGCCGTGGCACATCTTTCGCTGCCCAAAGCAAAGATAGCTTCTGTTTTCAACCGCCTGGCTGATACTGTAACGGAAACGCGGGCAAAAATTCCAGAATATATAACGCATCATCCCGAATTTCGTGAAGTGGGAGAAAAAATGATGACCATTTGGAACGAAGGGGTCAGTGATCTTTGTCATAACTCAAGGCAGGAGATTGGACAATGATTTGTCCCAAATGCGGTACAAACCAGGAAGACGATAAGCTTGAGTGCATTCACTGCGGTGTTATTTTTGCCAAACTGACGCCGGAAGACTACAAACCGTCAAACTACCGGCCGGGTACTTCTACAATATCTGACAGAAGGGCAAGTCTCCCGTTTTCGATGATCATAATGATTGGACTGCTGCTTGTTTCCATCGGTTATTGCACGTATAACAAGCTTGATCAGAAACGGATTGAAAAGATCGGGCCCGTGGCCGATCAGCCCATTCAGGAAAGCACCGATGCGGCAGTGATGCATAAGCTGGGCTTTGCAATTCAACCTCTCGCAAGCTACAGGATTCGCGCCAAGGTGCTGTCTATCGAACGCTACCGAAGCGGACGCTGGGCCGAACTCTGTCCGGTGGATTTTGCGCTGGGCTGGGGGCCGATGTCTGACAATGCCATTACCGGCCAACTTCATATCACTCAGGGCAATCGCTGGTATCATTATCGCTGGAAGGACGCTCCGCCAATAGATCCCGCACTCATTGTAAGAAATTCAGCCAATACGCATCTCGTTCCGGCGGATGACAATATCAAATCAAGTCTGTTCAAAGTGCGCAAAGGTGAAATTGTCAGGCTCGAGGGTTATCTGATCAGTGCCAGGGACTCAAGCGGCGGGAGCTGGCGTTCATCACTTACGCGGGAAGACAGCGGGGCCAACTCATGCGAGCTGATGTGGGTGACAGGGGTTGCGCTGGAGTAACGATCATTCTGACAACTGCACTATATTAATCATCAGGAAAGTGATATAATTTAAAAAGTTTAATCGATTGAAAGAAGGAGGGAAAAATGAGGAAGGTCCTATTTTGCACTCTTGTTGTTTTTTTTGCTTTTATAACCTTTGCCCAGGCGGGAGCAATTTACAAGTGCGTTGACCGTCATGGCAATCTGTTCATTACTTCTTCCTTCCGGGATGGCATGAAATGTGAGTTAGTGGAGAGCGTCAATGAATCCGCAAATGAAGCAGCGGGAGATGAAGAAAAAAAGGCGGGCGCCAAAGATGAAAAGACCGCAGCAACTTTGGAAAAAGAACGTCTGGCACGAATCAATAAATGCTACAGTTGCTGCGCTGCCAAACAGCAGCCCTGTTACAATTACACGGCAGATAACAGACTTTGTGCGGCGGAATTTGCAAGCTGCAATGCCATGTGCAAATCGGAGGGTGCTTCCTCTTCAGCATGGAGTGAATGCTGGTCGGAGTCTGCTCAATAATTGAAAATTTAATGATTGTAGTGCAGCAGGATTCGGCATTGTCCATTCTTAACATACGATCCCACGCTGCCGGCATTTTCATGAATCAGAAACAGCGAAAGTTTGGCAAGGCCTTCGGGAGAGATCACGATTTCTTCTTCCGATGCTTGCTTCAGGCTTTATAACCGTGATTCCGTTTTCCTGTTTTTAATCTGTGTTGCTCAGGTCTGATCGTTAGCCGCTTCCGCTTTCCGGCGCGGGAATTTAATGTAGGGACTTACCCTGGAGTTGATATTTTTCCCGGTCCCGTCGTAGTTAAGGGTAACAACGGGAACGCCTGTGTATTCCTCGATACGGGAGGCCATCGCCTCGGTGACCAGGCCGGCGCAGCAGAAAGCCGGATTCGTCTGCACAAAAAGCGAGATGTCAGGATAATGCTGCATCAGAGAGGCAATCTTGAGCAGGTTGTCGGCCGATTCGCCGTAATGCTGGACGGTGACGTCAAAGTTTTCGTAGATTATTTTATAGTCGATCTCGTTGTCCATAGCCGGTTCATTGAGCAGATCATTGAATGTTTTATAATAGCTTTTCTCCAACTGGTTGACCAGCGTAATGAGCGTCTTGGTGACCAGAACGTCCATGAACTCGCCTTCCAGAAACCACCGCCGCATATAAGGGCTGGCAATCAATTTGGCAAATTCATTAAACGGTGTTGTGATGACTTCACCGCCATACTGCTCGATGCAGTGAATCAGGTCCTGATTGAAAGTGTCGTTGTCGCGTGCGTACATGTCCCCGAAAATTGCAACCTTTGGGCGGTGGACGGGCGTTGTTTCTATTTTTTTAAACAGGCTCATGACACGTGCGAGGTCGTCATCCTTGCTCCTGCCTCCGAGGAGCATATTATAAAGTATATTCACGGACTGGGCAATTACTTTATCCGTCATTCCTTTTTCATTTTCATAGGGTCTGATCCTGCAGCCTATCTTGCGCAGCATGCCGCCGAACATGTGCGCGAAGTAAGCCTCGATTGCGGCCTGCATGGAGATATCTCCCAGGGACATTTTACCGACGTACACCTCCACTTGTTCCATGCCATGGCCTGCAGCTTCCATGATACCTTTGATCATTTGTGGATACAAACGGATATTGCAGGATACGTGGCTATCGAAAATCCAGCCGACAATTTGGGCGGGATCCAGAAGATTT
>JAQVLL010000281.1 GCA_028704195.1 Smithellaceae bacterium | reverse complement strand
GGGGAAAAAACAGAAGCAAACGGACGTTTGTTATCGTTCAATATATTAAACTATTTTAAGAAGGGAGTCAGTTATGGGCAATTTATTGGTAAACACAAAAGATCAGCAGTTTCTTCTTTTCGAACAATTCGGCATGGAGAAAATTTTTGCATCGGAAGATTATGGAGGGTATTCCAAGGATGATGTTCTGATGATTCTGAGCGAAGCCGAGAAGATGGCGGTCACTTCAATCTTCCCGACCTTGAAAGAAGGGGATGAAGAAGGCTGTCACATCAAAGACGGAAAAGTAACCGTGCCCAAGTGTTTCCGTGAACCGTTCAAAAAATATTGCGAAGCCGGCTGGATTAATCCGATGGATTCTCCCGATGTCGGTGGTCAGGGATTACCCCATACCGCGGGTTATGCGGTTTCGGAATTGTTCTGCGCGGCCAACTATGCTTTCATGATGTATCCCGGCCTGACTCACGGCGCCGCCAATTTGATCAACGTTTACGGCAGCGAAGAGCAGAAGAAAAAATACATGGAAAAATGTTTTTCCGGCGAATGGACCGGCACGATGTGCCTGACCGAACCGGGTGCGGGATCGGACGTTGGAGCACTGAAGACAACAGCCAAACGGCTTCCCGACGGGAAGTTCCTGATCACCGGAACCAAATGTTTTATCTCCGCGGGCGACCATGATTTGACCCCGAACATCATTCACCCCGTTCTGGCGCGCATTGAAGGCGATCCGGCCGGGACCAAGGGCATCTCCATTTTCATCGTTCCGAAAATCCGCGTTAATGATGACGGCTCCCTGGGCGAGCCCAATGATGTGAATTGCGGCGGCATCGAGCATAAGATGGGCATCAAAGCCTCTGCAACCGCCACATTGAATTTCGGCGAAGACGGAAAGTGCATCGGCGAACTGCTCGGTGAGGAACGCTCCGGTATCAAGATCATGTTCCAGATGATGAATGAGGCGCGTCTCGGCGTTGGTATGCAGGGTGTCGCTATCGGATCGGCCGCTTTTCAGCATGCCGTGGCTTACGCCAAGGAGCGTATCCAGAGTACTCCCGTCTGGGAAATGAAGAACCCCAACGCGAAAGCCGTTACCATCATCAACCATCCCGATGTCCGCAAAAAACTCATGTGGATGAAGTCCCATGTTGAAGGTATCCGTGCCCTGGCCTATTTCGGTGCTTATTGCATGGACATGAGCAAAATCTCCCAGACAGAAGAGGAAAAGGCCAACTGGGAAGGCTACCTCGAACTTTTGACCCCGATTATCAAATCTTACTCGACCGATAAAGGCCTCCTGATCTGCTCTCTGGCCATGGATGTTTACGGTGGCTATGGCTATTGCTCAGAATATCCCGTGGAGCAATTCATGCGCGATGAAAAAATCGCCTGCATTTATGAAGGCACCAACGGCATTCAGGCGCTCGATTTCGTCGGACGCAAGCTGGGGCAGCGCAAGGGCGCAAACGTTATGAATATGGCCGGTACGGTTCAGAAGACGATTGCCAAGTGCAAGAGCAATCCCGAACTTGCCAAAGCGGCCGCCACTCTGGAAGAAGCTTCCAATGCCTGCTTCGAAGTAGCCATGTTCTTTGCCGCAGCCGGCAAGGGCGGCGATTTTATTGCCCCCATCTACAACGCCTCCAAATATCTTGAGATCTTTGGCGACATGGTCGTCGGGAATCTGCTGCTTGAAGCGGCTGCTATCGCAGATGAAAAACTCAATGCCATGTACGAAGAAAAAGGGTTGACCACCATCGGCAAGAAGAAAGGCCTGCAGCGTGAAGACGCGGATGCCTCATTCTATGCCGGCAAGATTGCCTCGGCCAAGTTTTTCATGAACGAAATCGTGACCACCGTAAAGGCGCGTTGTGAAGCGATCAAAGCCAACGACAAGTCCGCGATGGAACTCGTTGATGCCGGATTCACATTCTAGGAACCTGATTTAAAACATTATTGAAAAAAGGCTGCGAACAATCGCAGCCTTTTTTTTCATCGTGCGCGCACTGTTTGTTCCGGAGATTATCAAAGAGTAAGATGATTTTAGCTTTCATGCTGTGTTTTCCGTCATCGGGAAGGAAGCTTTGATCTCCCTCATCATGTCATAACCTTTCAGGTCACGCGTTTCGAGGAGCGAAACGACGAGAAATCTTTCTTTTATACTGTGGTGTTAAAAGATTTCTCCCGGAGTTTATCCTGAGCGCAGCCGAACGGAGTTGAAATGACAAAATTTTAATTATACAACGCTCTCGGGAAGAGAAAAATCAATAAACACCTGTAATGATTTTTGGGGGGATCGGGGATGGCTTGCCGAGGGCCAGTTTCAGATATTCCACCATCAGTTCCTCGATAATTTGTTCCTTGGGAACGTTGGCGTATGTCTCCTGTTTTTTTACCTCTCCGGGTTTGATTTTGCCCTTCCGTATCGCCATGGAGTCGCGGGCTTTCTGCAGGATGTCATATCTTTGCACCAGGTCTTTTCGGGGCAGGGCCGAAAGCTTTTGATAAATAGAAGTGATTTCATTTGACTGAGGCAGGTCTGGCGATTCCAGGATCGCTCTCGAATGCCGGTCGTGTCTTTTCATCCCTTTAATGATGTGTTCCGGCTGGACAAAATTCACACCGGACCAGCCGGCGCGAAGCCATTGAAAATATCCCGACCTGATCATGGACGGGGAGGGGACTGAATCGATATAGACACCTAATGCAAAAAAATCATAAATATAGGACTTGCCCCAACCCAGGCCGGGTTTGGCCGCTCCGGGTATGCCGGTATAGTAATAATTCCAGTCGTCATCGCGGCCCAGCACAAAACCTTTTTTGCCGACATCGGACACATTGGCCTGTTTTGCAATAGTGATCAGCACCCGTCTGCCTTTGTAATGGAGAAGGATGAGCGTCCTTTTTAGATCGTATTCGTAATAAAAACCCGTTGTCTGGTCGGGGGTGATTCCGTTTCGCAGTAATTGCCTGATGACGACGGGGGTGTCCTCCGGTCCCGGCAATTTCCAGCTGCTGGTGATTTTATTCAGCGCTTCGGTTCGGTTCATCCATCTGGAATACCTCAGGGACGACGGACTTGTCAGGGCCGCCGGAATCTGGCTGTTGTATGAGTATTGCAGGAAATCGGTGAGCCTGATCCGGAGGTCAGACTCAAAATAGCCTCCGGATGCATTTTCAATTTTGGGAAGGACGATTTCCTTCAGGGGTTTGGGCTTGAGGACATAATCAATGACGACAGCGACATCCTTAGGATCCAGTCCTGCTTTGGGGTTGTTGGAGAAAGAAACAAGTTTTATCACGGAAGCGCATACCGCGCCCATGATGTCGGATGAAGGAACGGCCGCCGATGTTGGTTGATGCAACAATACGGTCAGCAGGGAAACAATCAATATGATTCTGGGCCGCAGGGGGCCTGATACGGGAAAGCTTTTCATCAATGGATATTGTTCTATGCCAGGCAGCCCGTTGTTTTTCGAATTCACAGGCTGTCAATTTTTCAGTGTCCGCGCCTGTCTTTTCGAGGCGTTCAGGGACCTTGTCTAATACCTGAAAGTCTTGCACAAAATTCAATATCAGTCAATCATCGCTTTTCACCGGTTTCGGCCCGGGATAACACAGGAATGTCCTGTTTTTCAGTCAATAGAGAAACGAGGTTATGCAGTGCCTCATTGATCCAAAGGGTCGTTTTTATATAATATGTCCACGTATTAAAATGTCAAAACGGCTACATGACCGACATGATAATCGTGAAACGGGTAAGCAGAATCGGATGGGTTAAAAGCCCCTTGATTTTTATTTTGCCGGAAAATATCAAACCCAGGACTTTTTTCCCCGCTTCGTC
>JAQVLL010000010.1 GCA_028704195.1 Smithellaceae bacterium | reverse complement strand
CATATCTCTTTCCGGGAAAGAAAACCAGACCGTGGAATCGATTGTCGCGAAATACCAGCAGAAAGTCGATTCCTTTATGAATGACACGGTTGGTGAATCGCTCGTCGATCTTGACGGATCGAATGTCAGGCTGCAGGAAACAAATCTTGGAAACCTGATCACGGATATCTTGCGTAAGACGGCGGGAGCCGATGCGGCAATCATTAACGGCGGTACGATCCGGACCAGCATCAAAAAGGGCAGGATCAAGGTCAGCGACGTATACGCGGTTGTTCCTTTTGACAATTACATCGTGGCCATCAAGCTCACAGGGAAACAAATTCGTGAAACACTGGAACATGGAGTCTCTGCTATGGATGAAGGTGCCGGCAGATTCCCCCAGATCTCCGGCATTGCCTTCACCTATAACCGGCATGCACAGGCAGGTCATAGGGTGAAGGATGTGTTCATCGGCGGACATCCTCTTGCGGCAGACAAAGAGTACACCGTCGCTACAAATGATTTTCTTGCGGCCGGAGGCGACGGATACCGGGCATTTGGAGATGCGGTAAAATCATCAAAAGATTTTGCCGTCATCGGCGGAGCCATGAAAGGAGATAAACTTGTCTACAGTAACGCCGGGAAATGGCTTAGGGATGTAGTCATCGAATTTATTAAATCCAAAAAGGAAATATCTCCGAAGGTTGAAGGACGGATTCAAAAAGTGAAATAATGATCTCACGCCATATTTTCACGCAAGATATGATCATACAACCAAAACGACAGTAAAAGAATGCTGAAGCGCGAGAAAGGACAAAAACATGAAGGTATACGTAAACGATCGGGAATTTGAACTGGTGCCGGGAATGACGGTGAAACACGCTCTTATTGATGCCGGACTGCTTGATATGATCAAACAGGGCAAGAAAGTCTATGATGAGATGGAAAATGAGATCGGTCTCTCAGGAGCTCTCACGGAAGGCGCTAAAATTTATATCCGGTGAAATATAGACTTCCCCTTTTGCAGAGATTTGTTTGCAGACCAGGCCTTCATTTCACCGGCATACAATATCCCCCCGAAGCTATCAGCGCAACAAGGGATATCCATCCACTATCCACTATCCACTATCCACCATCCACTATCCACCATTCACTGTTTACGGCAGGCCTGCTCCGATTCTTTCCAGAAAGGGGACATCTCACGCAGCCTTTCGATGATGGCGGGCATTTTTTCTATCACAAAATCAACTTCCTCTTCCGTGTTATATACACTCAGGCTGAAGCGAATCGAACCGTGCGCCATGGTGAAAGGTACGCCCATCGCGCGAAGCACGTGTGACGGCTGCAGCGAACCGGATGTGCAGGCCGAGCCGGAGGAAGCGCAAATGTCCAGTTCGTTCATCATCAGCAAAATTGCTTCTCCTTCCACGTACTCGAAGCTGATATTTGTGGTATTGGGCAGACGATTTTGGACATCACCATTGACACGGCTCTGCGGAATCTTGTTTAAAAGTTCGCTCTCCAGTTTGTCCCTCAGACGTTTAACGGATGTATTCTCCTTATCCATATTCTGTGCTGCAAGCTCGCAGGCCTTCCCCAATCCAATAATGCCCGGGGTGTTTTCCGTTCCTCCTCGCCGCTCTTTTTCCTGGTGGCCCCCGATCAGAAACGGTGAAAACTTGGTTCCGCGCCGGACATAGAGAACCCCGATACCTTTGGGTGCGTGCAGTTTGTGGCCGGAAATGGAAAGCATATCAATGACATTGTTTTTCATGTTGATGGGAATCTTTCCTGTTGCCTGAACGGCGTCGGTATGAAAGAGGATGTCCTTTTCATGGGCCAATCTTGCCGCCGCTTCCACCGGAAAGATCACGCCCGTTTCATTGTTGCCCCACATCAGGCTGACAATGGCCGTGTCCGGAGTCAAGTTCTTTTCCAGGTTTTCCAGATCCAGGTTGCCGCTTTTGTCCACGGGCAATTCGGTAATCTTATATCCCTGCAAACTCAAATGAGAGCAAAGGGCGCGGATGGCCGGATGTTCGACCCGGCTGATCACGATGTGTTTTTTTTCAGGCCTTGTCGTTAAAGCCGATCGGATTGCGGAGTTGTCGCTTTCCGTTCCGCAACTGGTAAAAACAATTTCTTCAGGCAGCGCGCCCAACAGCGCCGCCACCTGCGCGCGCGCCGCTCGAATTTTCTGGCCGACCTGACCGCCAAAGCTATGCATGCTGGAAGGATTACCATATAAATCCCGGAAGTATGGAAGCATGGCGTCCAGCACTTCGGGGGCGACCTGTGTTGTGGCATTATTGTCGAAATAAACGGGTTTCATTTGGATACCTCCTCCACCGTAATATCCGGTGAAACCAATTCCCTGAGACGATGCTCAACAAAATGCTTCAAGGTAATATCGGCAGCCTTGCAGGTGGCACAGGCACCTCGTGTCGCTACAAGTACCCGGTTTCCGATGATGTCAATGATGTCAACATCGCCACCGTCCTGCCTCAGCGAGGGCCGGATTTCCCGGTCAATCGTTTCTTCGATCATCCGGATTTTCTGAAGATTCGTGAGTCGGGGCTTTGTGTCGGCTTTCGGCTCCGCCTTCACGCGCTCGATGATCTGGGCAATGGCCTCATGACATCCCCCGCAGCCTCCTCCGGCCTTGGTATAATTGGTGACATCTTCCACCGTTGCCAGGTTATTTTCACGAATCGCCTGTTCGATTTCCATATCGGTAACCCCAAAGCATTCGCAAATGATCGTTGCGCCGGCTTCCATCGCCGGAGCTCCCCGATAATTTTCCACCGCTTTCTCCAGGGCCTGCTTGCCCAGAACAGAGCAGTGCATCTTTTCATCCGGAAGGCCGCCCAGATATTGAGCAATATCCTGATTGCTGACTTTGAGTGCTTCATCAACAGTCATCCCCTTGATGATTTCCGTAAGCGCCGAAGAAGAGGCAATGGCGCTGGCACAGCCGAATGTTTTGAATTTAGCATCCTTGATGCGCTTGTTTCCATCGAGTTTGAAGGTAAGTTTCAAGGCATCCCCGCAGGCCAGCGACCCGACCTCGGCTATCCCGTCAGGATTTTCAATTTCTCCTACATTGCGCGGATTGAGAAAATGATCTTTCACCTTATCCGTGTATTCCCACATAACTCCTCCTTCAATTTTGACTAAATCAGGCGGTGATTGATGCCCCTATCATTTTATTTTTTATCATTGATGACGTTTTCTATATAGAACAATTTCGTCTGCCGCGATACGCATAAAGTCCACTTTTTTTATTTTTTAGCCTTTTATTCAACGAGGATTTGAATAAAAGGCTATTATGTAGATGATTTAACTTGTTTTATGTCAACTTATAGCACAGATTTTTTGCCATTACACCCGAAATCACAGATTTCAAAGCCCTCAATCATTGATTTTCATAACTCTTCTTTTATAAATCCGACATGTAATCTGGTTTGTCGCTTCATAAAATCCCATGCATAAATTTGTAATGCTATATACCAGAGAAAGGGGTCTTTCCACCGTTCAGTGGTGGATGCAACCTCTTGTTCTAAATTCTTCGTCTCTAGGAATCGAGAATCGGAACAAATGACATGAAGGGTTATGATATAAAATTGAGTTCGCAATATCTTTGACACCGGCCCTGAACTTATGTAAAGTAAAAAATAAAGACAGAACGATGCACGACTGCATTTCTCACGCGGAAATGACAAAGGATTTGCTGTTCTAGCGAGAAACGACTCAAATAAAAGGGAGAATGTGAATATGGGACTTGTTGACGTCGTCCGTGCCGGAAGGAAACCGTTCAAGCGGGCTTACGTGGCTGTCTTTCTGTGGTTCACGGGCCGGGCCATCCAGGCCGCCGCGAAGGTTGATGAACAGGTTCGGCGGGAATTCGACAGCCTCCCCGATGATTTCACATTTTCACTGGGTGTTCTTCCGGATGGCCCCTGGATGCTGATCGGCAAGGATAAAGGCCGGGTGAAATACCTTGGCGGCAATCCCGGTGGGAGGCGCATATACATCCGTCTGGCGATGAAAAACATAGAGACCGCGTTTTTGATCCTTTCCTTTCGGGAAAGCACTGCGCTGGCCACAGCCCGTAATCGTCTGATCACCGAAGGGGAAGTTCCGCATGCGCTGGCCATGATCCGGGTCATGGATATTGTGGAGGTTTACCTGCTTCCTAAAATGATCGCACGTCTGGCTATAAAGCGCTACCCATCTTGGACACCGGGCCGCAAAGTTTTCGGTCGAATCGGCATTTATACCCGGGTGTTGCTGGGTATTTGATGAAAGGACCATGACATGAATCCCGAAACCGTTTTCACTTTTACCTGTCCGGTCAAGACAAACTCGGGAAACAAAGCGCTCGAGAATCTGCCCATCGAACTGTCCGGCCTGAATGCCGGCAAACCCCTCATTGTAACGAGCATCGGTAAAGTGGGTCGGAATGCCATCCGTACGTTGACGGGAGCATTCGGTGATTCGGGTATGACGCTGGGGGTTTTCGACGGTCTTCCAGACAAGGTCGATCCCGCTCTCATCGAACAGTTAAGAACAACCATTATCGAGGGAAAATACGACTCCGTTATCTCTCTGGGCGGAGGGACGATTGTTGACTCGGCCAAGATTCTGAACCTGGCCGTCTCTCTGAAAACAACGGATGTCCGGAGTCTTTCAGCACAGACACCGGTCAACAGGAACCTGCTTCCCCTGGTGGTGGTCCTGACGGCAAATGCCACCGGCCTGGAAACATCACAGCAGGCAACTCTGAACGGAACGGTTCTCTCATCCGAATACCTGGCACCCGTTCTCGTTGTGATTGATCCGCGGCTCACCCGCGGAAAAGAGGGAAAAATAATTTACGCCACGGGCCTTGCCGCCCTGGGGCGGGCGCTGGAGGCCCACATCGGCGCCGGGAAGAACCCTTTCCGTGAAGCCTATTCCTTTGCCGCCATCCGTTTCATCAGGGAAAATCTTCCTGCCGCTGTCCGCAATCCCGACGATAAAAAAACCACGCTGGCGGTTCTCAACGCGGCTGCCATGTCCGGCTGCGCATTTTCCGGCACGGATGCCTCCCCGCTCCACAAACTCGGGCAGGTATTCCAGGAGGTGTACAACATTCACCCGGGAATCATCATGGGCATGTGCCTGCCCCACATCCTTGGCGATTATCTGCATCAGGGCGGGCATGACCTGTCCTCTCTGCTGCAACCGCTGACCGGGGACGATGATTTCACACAGACGCCGGAAGATCAAAGGGCCGGGGCGACGGTTTCTGTTCTCAATCGTTTTATGGCCGATCTCTATTCCGTGTTGGGAAAAGATGTGCCGCAAACTCTCAAGGAACCTGGTGTTCCCCGTTACGTAATGGAAGATATCCTTGACGTTCTGGACGCTGACCCAGATGGTGTGTACCTTCGCGCAGTCGTTGGCCGGATATGGGACAAAACCCCCGTGGCTGAAAAGAAAGGCTGATTTCCATGGACCTGCCTGATTATTATGAGTTTTGCTGCCGAGTGAAAATCGTCGCCGGCCATAACGCCCTGGAGAAAATACCGGTGCTGCTTGCAGACAAGGGATCCAAAAAACCTCTGATCATTACTGACAAGGGGGTTGTCGGCGCCGGGTTGATCGATATTGTTTCCCGGGTCCTTCAGGACCGTTTGGCCGGAACCCTGATTGCGGATAACGTCCCTCCCGATTCTGACATCAGGATTGTCCACCAGCTGGCCCAGCTTTACCGGGACAGCGGTTGCGACGCCATCGTTGCCGTCGGCGGCGGTTCCGTCATGGACACGGCCAAGGGGGTCAACATTGTCGTTTCCGAAAACGCCTCGGACCTGATGGCTTTCAGCGGCGCAGGCGCCCTGAAGCGTCCGCTGAAACCCCTGATCGCGATACCGACCACTGCCGGAACAGGGTCAGAAGTGACGCAAGTGGCCGTGATCAAGGACCACGAAAAACATCTCAAAATGGCTTTCCTGAGTTATTTCCTGCTTCCCGACGTCTCCGTTCTCGATCCCCGCATGACGATGACTATGCCGCCTTTCGTCACGGCCATGACAGGCATGGACGCCCTGAGCCACGCCATGGAGGCCTACTACTGCCTCCAGAAAAATCCCCTGAGTGACGCGCACGCGCTTTCCGCCGTCAACATGATTTACCGATACCTGCCGATTGTCGCTGACAACCCTTTGGACCCAAACGGCCGCCTGGCGATGTCTGTCGGCGCATGCCTGGCAGGCATCGCCTTTTCCAATTCCATGACCGGCATCGTGCACAACCTCGGCCATGCAAGCGGCTCTGTCTGCGGCGTTCCGCACGGACAGGCCATGGCAATTTTACTGCCCTATGGCCTCGAATACAACATGCATAAATGTGAGGACACCATCGTGCGTCTCCTTTTGCCTATGGCGGGTGAGGCGGTTTACCACGACACGGTAAAAGAACAAAGGCCGCAAAAAGTTGTTTCCCTCATCCGGCAGCTCAATGAAGATCTTCATAAAATGACGGACGGGCGGCATGCCCGATGTTTCGGGGAGCTCAAAGACCGCGAGCAAAAACCAACGGTGCCCCGTGAAGCACTGCCCCGAATTGCCAGAGCGGCTCTGCTCGACGGGGCATCCATGTATAATCCTGAAGACACAGATTATGACGACAACCTGATGGTTCTGGAGGCGGCCTGGGAAGGCCATCCCCTCGACCGGAGCAAAGTGAAAAAAGGCTAAAGAGCGAAAGGAATCTTGTCATGAGCAAACCTTATATGGGAAAAATCCTGATGGTGGACCTGTCGGATCAAACCATGACACCGGAAGCCATACCCGACCGTGTCTATGAAGAGTACCTCTCCGGAATGGGTCTGGGTGCCTACATCCTTTTCAACCGTGTGCCCGCTGGCGCCGACCCGCTCGGACCGGCAAATATCCTGGGTTTCTGTTCGGGATTTCTCACGGGAACGGGCAGCCTGTTTTCTGGCCGGTGGACGCTTGTAGGCAAGTCACCGCTCACCGGATGCTGGGGCGACGCAAATTGCGGCGGCACGTTTTCCCCGGCAATCAAACACAGCGGCTACGATGCCATTTTCTTCAAAGGGATCAGTCCCCATCCCGTTTACCTGTACATCAAAAACGGCAAGGCAACCCTAAAAGATGCAGCCGAACTCTGGGGCTGTGACGCGATTGAAACGGAGGGGCTTCTCAAACAGCAGTATGGCCCGAAAGCAGCCGTCGCCGTCATCGGTCCTTCCGGCGAGAAATTGTCCCTGATTTCAGGAGTATGCAGTGACAGGGGCAGAATCGCAGCCCGTTCGGGCCTTGGCGCTGTCATGGGCGCCAAAAAGCTGAAAGCCGTTGTCCTGGAAGGCGTCCACCGCATCGGCGCTTCTGATCCGGCGGCAATGAAGAGATTAAGCCGGCAATGCCTCAAGTGGGTCAACTTCCCCCTACCGCTCCCGGGGGGAATGATGGCAAACGTGGGCACCCTTCTACGCGTGAGCCCGCTTGTTTTTCCGCAGGACGGACTTCTGTACACTTCTATCCTGCGGAAGTGGGGCACAGGGGGCATGAACCAGACATCCATTGAATGGGGGGACGCCCCCCTGAAAAACTGGGACGGATCCAATTGTGATTTTCCAACAAAGAAATCCCGGACGCTCAATCCCGATCTCATTAAAAAAACGGAAATCGTCAAGTATCACTGTTACTCCTGTCCGCTGGGATGCGGCGGTATCTGCACCTCGAAGGGGAAGCAAGCGCATGCGCACAAACCCGAGTATGAGAGCATTCTGGCGCTGAGTGGCCTTTGTATGAATGGAGATCTGGACAGCGTCTATTATTTAAACGATCTTCTGAACCGGGCTGGCATGGATACAATTTCCGCCGGCGCGACGGCCGCCTTTGCCATTGAATGCTACGAAAAAGGCATTTTGACCAGAGAAGACACGGGCGGTCTGGAGCTTACGTGGGGAAACACGGAAGCGGTGGTCGCGCTGATCAGGAAAATGATCAAACGGGAAGGCATCGGCGATCTGCTAGCCGACGGGACAAAGGCCGCCGCGAAAAAAATCGGCAAAGGATCCATCGAATTTGCCATCCAGGCCGGCGGCCAGGAACCGGCTATGCATGACGGGCGCAATGATCCCGGATTCAATGTTCATTACTGTCTTGAACCGACGCCGGGCCGGCACACACTCGGCGCCCACCTGTATTACGAAATGTTTCAATTGTGGAAACGTGTAAAGGGTCTGCCAAAACCTTCTCCTCTGTATACGAAAGGCAGCAAGTACAAAGTCAACCGGGAGAAAGCGCAGGCCGCCGCCGCCTGCAGCAAGTTCATGAGCCTCGCCAACGGGGCCGGAATGTGCATGTTCGGCCTCTTCATCGGGGCAAAAAGAATACCGACGTTTGACTGGCTGAATGCCGCATCCGGCTGGACGCTGACGCCCGAAGAATACATGACCATCGGCGAGCGCATTCAGACTCTGAAGCAGGCTTTCAACATCAAGCACGGCATCGAACCGAAAGACAACTTCATCAGCGCCCGTGCCCTGGGCAAACCTCCCCAGAAGGAGGGCGCCAACAAGGGAAGGTTTGTCGATATCGAAAAACTTGCCCCGGATTACTGGGACCAGTTCGGCTGGGACAAGGCCACGGGAAAGCCTGAAGAGGAAACCTTGCGCAGACTTAACATCATATAAGAGGAAAAATACATGCCCCACACGATTACTGAAACATGCAACGGCTGCGGCGCGTGCGCCCGCGTGTGCCCGGCCAGCGCCATCACCGGTGAAAAAAAGAAGCTGCATTTCATTGACGCGGATTTATGCATCGATTGCGGCGCCTGTGGCAAGACCTGCCCTCAGTCTGCCGTCCTGGACGCCGGAGATGCGTCATGCACCATGATCAAGCGATCGGAATGGCCCAAACCGGAGATCATAATCGAAAGCTGCATCGCCTGCGGCATCTGCATCGACGCTTGCCCTGTCGGATGTCTGGTCCTGTCGGAACGGCCCAGGAAAAAAGGGGTGGACGCCTTCTCTTACCTGAAAAATCCCAAAACCTGCATTGGCTGCGGATTCTGCAGCAGGGAATGCCCGGTCGACTGCATTATGATGAGGAAACCTGAAAAAGTTGTCGCTCATGAGGCATAGAGCACCGACAAGTTTCATCCTATTGTCCCCTCTTGGAAGTGACCTGCATTTATTTGTCCCCTCTGGAGGGGTCCAGGGGAAGGTTATGTAACAAGTACTTGAAAATAATATATATCTATCTATTCCTCACTTTAATTCTTGCATTATTACATTCTCCCCCACTGAAATTTTGAATACAATGAAATACAACGAATTGCGTATTTACAATCCACCTTCCCCAATGTATTGATAACCAGGTTAAAAAAACGGCATTTTAAACAAGAATAGGCAAGAAAATGCCGGCACAAGGGTTACGGGGTCATAAAATACCTTCTTAACCGAATAAGGAAATCCGTGACACGCCCGAACTGTAGCCAGAGTCCACTTTAGATCATTAAATCGGGAACTGAATGGATATTATTTAAGAATTAAGCAGCGGGTAAAGGAGGATAAAAGAAAAACCGCCTTAAATGTTTTACGCATACGGTGAAACTGACTACTACGGACCTGAAAGTTGAGAATGATGATCATGAATACTATTACAGAGCAGCGAGAAACCTTCAAATCACCGGGACAAATACTGCGCGAGTTGGGCGTATCTCCGTCTAATTCATATAATAATCGCAAAAATGCATCCAGAGGAATGGCCGCTGTCACGAGTGAGCCGGAAGTCTTCCCCAAAACCTCATCTGATAAAACCGGTGAGATACTGATCTCGAAAAACATCATCACGCAATCCGATTTAAGCGAAGCCATGGAAAGAAAGAGACGGCAGCCGACAAAGTATCTGGGACAAATCCTCTGTGAAATGGGCATCACCCAGTCAAAAATTATCAAAACGATTTACTTCAACAATAAAAGGAAAAAACTTGGGGAAATCCTTGTTGATAGTAATGTCATTACTGACGAGCAGTTAAACGATGTTCTCATAAAGCAGAGGCATCAAAAAAACTTGGGCATGCACAAACATCTTGGCACCATGCTCACTCTGGGCAATACGATAACGGAAGCAAATTATATCAATGCGCTTTCCGCTCATTTCAGCATGCCCGTTGTCTCGCTGAAAAAGTTCAAGGTATCCACCTCACTGCAAAAAGCCATCGGTGAACAGTATGCTTTAAAAAATCGCATTGTCGTTATGAGCAACACCAACCATAAACTGACCGTTGCCATAGCCGAACCACATTTATCAATTTTTGAATATCTTGAAAAGGCCATGCCGAAAGGCAAACATATCCTGTTTTGCCAGGCAAGATCCGCAGAAATAGAAAAATGTCTTAATGAAAAGTATGACCCTTTCCACATGGTGTTGTATCGGTAATGTCGTGTGGGTTGGGTTTATTTTTAATCCTGCGCATGCTGAACCATGGAAAGAATCTTCCCGAAACCATCCTGCAGGACAATCAGTAATCGTCACACAATACCTTTGATATTGCCTGTGTCGTCAATATTGATGTTGAAGGCGGCGGGGGCTCTGGAAAGTCCCGGCATCCGCAGGATCTCTCCGGTAATGGGAATGAGGAATCCCGCACCGGAGGCGATTTTGATTTCCCTAACGGTCACAATAAAGTTGCTGGGAAGACCCAAAAGGTTCGGGTTGTCGGAAAGCGACTGCTGGGTTTTGGCGATGCAGACCGGCAGTCTGTCGTAGCCGATCTTTTTGATCATATCGAGATTGCGCCTGGCCTGCGGCTGGTAATCAATGGAAACGGCTCCGTAGATTTCGCTCGCAACTTTAAATATTTTATCTTCTACCGGCAAATTCCAGTTATAGAGCGGTTTAAAGGTTCCTTCGGCTCCGGCAATCAACCGTATGGTCTTTTCTGCCAGGTCCAAACCGCCCTCACCTCCCCGCCTAAAGATGTCCGTCGGGGCAATGTTCATGCCTTCGTCCTCTGCGGCCTTCACAACCGCCTGTATTTCTTCGTCCGTGTCTGATGGGAAACGGTTTAGCGCAACAATGCAGGGCACGTTGAATTTGTCGATATTTTCATAGTGCTTGCGGAGATTGGCCATCCCCAGCACAGCCGCGTGGGGATTGGAATCGTTCAGTTCTTCCCGTGCGATGCCCGCATGATACTTCAGTGCACGCACGGTAGCAACCAAAACAACAATCCGGGGATTAAAATTGCCGTAGGGCGCGACGATGTCGAAATACTTCTCTGCGCCGAGATCAAAACCAAATCCTGCCTCGGTCACCACATAATCTGCAAGACGCAGCGCCAGATCCGTACCGATGATACTGTTTGTCCCCTGGGCGATGTTGGCGAACGGGCCTCCGTGAATAATGGCCGGCACGCCTTCGGTGGTTTGCACCAGATTAGGCAACAACGCGTATTTTAAAAGCGCCGTGACCGCGCCTTCCACTTTCAGGTCGGCGGCAATCACCGGCCGGTCGTCATAGGTAAAGCTCACCAGGATCCTGCTGATCTTGTCTTTCAATTCTTCATAGGAGCGTGAAAGGCAGAGAATTGCCATAATTTCACTGGATGGAACAATGTCAAATCCGGTTTCCCGGGGCACTCCGTTGGTCGAGCCACCCAGTCCGATAACGATATCCCGAAGCGAGCGGTCATTCATGTCTATGACTCTGCGCCAGGTGATTTTGCGCGGATCAATATTTAAGGGATTACCGTGAAAAATGGAATTGTCCACGATGGCGGAAAGCAGGTTGTGCGCGCTTTCCACCGCTGGAAAGTCGTTGGTAAAATGGAGATTAATGTCATCGACAGGATGAACGCGGGAAAGTCCGCCGCCTGTCGCCCCGCCTTTGATTCCGAAAACAGGACCGAGGGATGGCTCCCGCAGGGCTGCGATAGTGGACTTGCCGATTTTCGCCAGGGCCTGCGCAAGCCCGATGGACACGGTGGTCTTCCCTTCCCCGGCCGGGGTCGGTGTCATGGCCGAAACCAAAATCAAAGATGAGTTGTTCCTGCGTGAAAATCTCCGGGTGACCTCCAGCCTTATCTTGGCCTTGTAGCGGCCGTATAATTCCAGATCGTCTTCCGTCAAGCCGAGCATTGAGGCAATGTCAACAATGTGCCGCAGATTGTTCCCCAGAGTGCGTTCTTTCGTTTTTTTCATAAAGTTATTTACTGATCACGGCATCGAACCGGATATCGATGTTGTATTCGTCACTGATGCGGTTGAAGTCGTTTTTCAGGTCGATAATTTTAACAGCCGGCGGCAGTGAAAAATAGCAGACCATTTGAAATACATTCGCTCCCGTAAAGGGATTGTTATCCACGTTGGTGGAAATGTCTTCAATGCTGACCCCCCGCAGCTGGAGTGATTTACAGATTTGATGGATGATCCCCGGATGATCAATGGAAGTGGCGATGAGCTTGTAAGGGATCGACGGCAATACGTCACGATGGCTGGGTGCCTTGGTCTTGCGGACGAAAATTTCCAGCTTTGTTTTTTCGCGCAGGCTATCCAAGTCTTTAATCAGGCGCTCGATGTCGTCCGTCTTTCCCGATGTGAGAATGATCATGCCGAATTCATTGCCCAGCACACAGCCGCGGGACCGCTCGATATTGATGCCCCGGGCGGTAAAAAATTCGGCAATTTCTTTGGCCAGACCGGGACGATCCGACCCCATGGTGGAAATAACAACATACGATCTCATAGGACAGCTCCTTTTTTTCTGTTCCAGTAAATGCGGTCGGAAATCTATTTTATGTTTTTTCTATACGCATCGTATTGAAATGTCAATAAAAAGTCAAAACAAGAAAATTGCCGTTCAGGGAAAACATCCGTGCCATCGGTGCATTAAAATCAGTGAAAGGCTTGCTCCAACACTAAAAAAATCATACTCATCTCCTCCCTTGTTCCATGATGGTTGACGCACACCTCCGGCACCCCTGTGATTCCATATGCGCTGACACATTCTTGTGATGGACGGGTGCTTCCATGGCGACAGAGGCGCATGTGAATTTAAAATAAAAAAATGCCGAACTCTGACTGAACTTATGATACAATGTCTTCATGAGGTACCTTAAAAATTAATTTTTTTTCCAAAACCGATTTCAGAGACACGAAAACGGCAATGTGAAGATCACCGGAAGGGAAAAGATGAAGAAGATCAAGCTGACCATAATCACTCGTAATGAAGGGTATCTGCAGCGTCTTGCAGATCGCCTGCGCGAGGAGAACGATATAAGTCTGCTCAGCAGCATCGTCATCAATAATTTCAAGGGCGAGATGAAACAGTCCATTGCTTTTTTGGAGCAAACATTTGTGACACAGCCGGATGTACTTCTTCTGGATCAGACTATCCTGCGGGATGCGGCAGCCATTGATGTACAAGAAGTTCTTGCCTACAGGGATAAATTTATTGCCACAAAATTTATCATCGTCGGCGAACGCTACAACGAAGAAAGCGTTATGGCCGAGATCGAGGCGGGCGTGAGAGGGTTTTTCCGAACTGTGCTTGGCGATGAGATGCTCATTAAATGCATTCGCGCCGTTGCCCGGGGAGAAATCTGGCTTGACGCTGCGATGGTTGCACGGGTTTTTGAAGAATTCATCAAGGAAGCCATCAGAAGAAAAGACCGCATTAAACCTCTGGCTCACCTGAATTTTGAAAGGCTGAAAGTGCTTTCCCCACGGGAGATGGAGATCCTGGCACTGATCAGCGAAAGCATGACGAATGAAGAGATCGCAGATAAGCTTTTCCTGAGCACCAAGACCGTTAAGACGCATGTCCGCAACATTTTCGAGAAGGCGGGAATCCGGAACCGGGTTGAAGCCGCAGTTATCTATGCACGTTTCGTCCAGATGTCGGATTAGTTCTCAGTGCTATTCTCCGATGGAGAAGATAAAGCAAAAAGCTGACTACACTGGCTCAGACTGTTAATACTTCAGCCGTACCGTTAATTTATCTTCTGAATCCTGGTTGATGCCCCGCCTACAATCCAAACTGAACGGCCCCCGGCACTTGCCTGTTCAGGCAGAACTCCTTTTTCATCGTTTTCCCCATCTGTGTTTTGCAAGCAGTGAGTCAAAAGAATCCTGATCCGCTTTGAACGCGGCGGCTTTCGTGCCTATCCGGATGATATCAATTTTCTGGATGGTATCCCCCTGTCGGATGGCGTTGACAACATTCTGGCCTTGCATCACTCGACCGAAAACGGTATGTTTACCGTCCAGCCAGGGTGTTTTTGTGTAAGTAATGAAAAATTGACTTCCATTGGTCCCCGGACCGGCATTCGCCATCGATAATACGCCCGGAACATCATGCCTTAGTGTCGAGTCAATCTCATCGGGGAATTGATAACCGGGTCCACCGGTACCGTTTCCATCGGGATCGCCCCCCTGAATCATAAAATCCGGAATGACGCGATGAAAGGTCAGTCCATCGTAGAAGCGAACACCTTTGCCCCGGTTGGAATTCTTGGTACCTTCGGCCAGACCGACAAAGTTCGCGACGGTCAGGGGCACCCTCTCAAAATCCAGCCTGATCAGGATATCCCCTTTAGAAGTAACCACCTTTGCGTAGAGCCCGTCTGCCAGTTGTAGTTTCTCACTGGAAAGGCACTCTGCTGCAGTAAGGACAAAAAGCAAAAATACGACTGCCATACATGAAAAATATCTCATCTGTTTCATTTTTCTCTCCTGAAACGCCGTTCTTTGTGTTTGTTGATTATCGATTACTCGACTTTTCTGATCTTTCTGCATCTATTTGTACTTATAGAAAGGCTTGCTTGAAAGAAATCTTCGCCACCACTTGCTCCCTGCTAAAGATTATCTCCTTCGATCATTACTCCCCTGTATTCAACATATCAGATTCTTCCCATTTAGCCGAGGTGACTTTCCAGTCATTGGATTCTTTTTTCAAGGTTACGTCAAAATCCCAAACACCCAGAGAATTTGGAATCACATCGGCTATGGAGCCGGTCTTCTCTCCACTGGTCAATACTGTTTGAAATTCAGCCCTGGCCGATGTGTCCTCAACGGATATTATGAGATTACTGATATAGACAGATATCTTCGGGTATCTGAAAAAATATCCCAGCAGCAAGCCCCTGATGCCTTCGTAGTTGTAACCCTGAGGGTCGCTGTAAGTTTTCGAGAGATGATTTATAATCTTTCGAACGTCCTTTACTTCACCCGCCGCCTGGATTTCCGTAATGACCTTTTTGACCCTGTTCTGTTCGTTCTCTCTTTGACAGCCGAATGCCACAAGGACGACGAAAAACAGGATAATCGCCACAACCCGTCTCATGTTATTTTCTTTTATTTTCATATTTTTTACC
>JAQVLL010000280.1 GCA_028704195.1 Smithellaceae bacterium | reverse complement strand
AAACCAGGATCATGTCAAGACATATCATGAATAATATCAATATATTAACTGTTATTTTAGGTCGATTAACTCAGGCAAATATTACGGCCAGCTCTGGCAAAAATGGGTTGAGTTGTGCAAAGCTCTCCAAGCAGCTTTCCATCAAGGGAGAAGACCATCCTTTCGTCAGCCGCGGCGGCCTGAAGTTAAAAGGCGCACTGAATTGGTTCGCGCTCGACGTGACGGGACATGTCGTGCTGGATGTCGGGGCGTCCACGGGTGGTTTCACGGATTGCCTGCTCCAGGCAGGGGCGCGGAAAGTGTTTGCCGTTGATGTCGGCTATGGCCAGCTGGCATGGAAACTGCGGTCGGACCCTCGCGTGGTCGTCGTTGAACGCACCAACATCCGTCACTACGACGGTGCCGATCTCGATGAGAAACCGACTTTGGCCACGATTGATGTTTCATTTATTTCATTGAAAACGGTTCTTCCTGCTATGCTGTCTCTTTTGTCTGATCATGCCCGGATTCTTGCACTGATTAAACCGCAGTTTGAAGCCAAGCGGGAAGAGGTTGGCAAAAACGGCGTGGTGGTAGATGCGGTGGTTCATGAGCGTATTCTGGAGGAGATCTGTTTATTTTGCCGGTCAAAAGGGCTGGATGTGGAAGGGACCTGCGAGTCCTCCCTGCTGGGACCGGCAGGCAACAAGGAATTTTTTATGTTGGTACGGAAAACAAACTGAATGGAAATCAAGCTTGCCAAAACAGCCGGGTTTTGTATGGGGGTGCGCCGCGCGGTGGATACGGTTCTGGATGTTGCCCAGCACGAAACAACCAGGAAAATATATACTTACGGTCCGCTGATCCACAATCCGCAAACCATTGAACTGCTGAAAAAACGGGGAATAACCGCCATCAGCAGCCTGGATGAAATCAAAAATCGCGAAAATGCCATTCTGATCATCCGGGCGCACGGAATTGCGCCTGACGAAAGAAAAAAAATCAAAGAAAGCGGTGTCAGAATCATTGATGCCACCTGTCCGAAGGTCGGCTATGTGCAGGCCATCATCAAGAAACACACGGCGCTGAACTACACGGTCATTATTGCCGGGGACCGTGAACATCCGGAAGTGGACGGCCTGTGGGGCTACACGCAAAACAGGGGGATTATCGTCTCGACCCTGGAGGACGCGGAAGAATTACCTCCCATGGACAAGGTGTGTATCGTGGCTCAAACGACCCAGAATGCGGATCACTACGAGCGTATTGTTCAGAAAATTAAAGAAAAAAACCCACAGGTTGTTGTTTTCAATACCATATGTTCATCCACGGAAAGGAGGCAGGAGGAAATCATTGCCCTGGCCAGGGAAATGGACGCTTTGTTTGTTGTCGGCGGTAAAAACAGCGCCAATACATGTCGGCTGGTTGCCCTGGCTAAAAAGCAGAATGTGCCTGCTTTCCATATTGAAACCGCGGAAGAGATTAGGAATATTGATCTGGGCAGTTACAGAAGTGTCGGTGTTTCTGCCGGGGCATCCACGCCTAACTGGATTATCGATCAGGTTATGGACAGCATTGCGGAAAATCAAATAAGTCCCAATCCAAGATTGGCAAAGATCCTAAAATTCTGGATATGGGCTGTCAGGACAGATTTTTATTCCGCCCTGGGTGCCGGTTGTCTTGCCTGGGCATGTATGCTGCTGCAACAAATTCCCGTTCGTTTTTCGTCCATTGCACTGGCTTCCCTGTTTGTGTATGCCATGCACGTGCTGAACCGGCTGATGAGCAGTAAACAATCGGGATTAATCGGCTCTTTTCGTGAAAAATCCTACCTGCGGCACAAAAATAAATACTTTCTGGCGGCCATGATTTCACTCGTCATTGCACTGCTCTTATCGCTTGCGGACAGCCTGCTGTCTTTCTGGGTTTTGTTTTTTATGTCGCTGGCCGGCGGTTTGTACAACATGAAAATTCTTCCTGACGGCTGGCGATTTCAGAGGCTGAAGGACATCCCCGGGTCAAAAAACTTATCCACGGCGCTGGCATGGGGAATGGTGACGGCTGTCCTGCCGTCCTTGAATGACAGCCAGAATTTCAACCCCAAAATGGCGGTCGCTTTTATTTTTACATTTATCCTGGTCTTTATTCGATCCGCCATGTCGGATATTATGGATATTCAAAGCGACAAGCTCCTTGGCCGGGAAACCATCCCCGTCCTTATCGGCAAGGAAAAAACGCAGACCCTGTTGAAAGTTATTTTATTGATATTATTGTGTATATTATTAATTTCCTTTTGGGCGGGATGGAGTTCAACCATAAGTTTCTTCCTGATTATACCGTTATTATATATATGGATTTGTTTCCGACTTTGTGATAGAAGGTCGGGGCTTTCGGGTGCGACCATTGAAGGGCTCTTGGAAACTATTTATATCATTGCTGGTTTTGCTGTTTTATGCTGGTTGGTTCTCGGATGAATTTATGCTGCAACGCAGATGAAAGGTGTGAACATTGAAAATGGAGAAATTCTGTATCCGGTTTATCCTGGTCATTTCTGTCCTGCTGGTTGCCGCTTGCGGCGAGTTGCGTTTTTCCCAGCTGGATTCGGAAGCGACAGATTACCATCCCCGGAAGGTTGCTGTATTTCCGGTTTCTGTCGGCTCCTATGAAGAAGCCCGTAATCCTGTTGAACAGATCGTTCCTGCTGAACTCACGGCAAAGAAATGGTTCAGTGACGTTATCGATACGGCAAGCTTAAGCAGCCAGATGCAGTCCAATGATGAATTACGTCAGGCAGTTACGGACTACATATCCAAGCTTAATACGCTGAACTATTCCGATCCCTCGCTAAGCGAAAAGATCGGTCAGCTGATTGATGCGGATGCTTTTTTATTTGTTACGGTTGAGGAATGGCGTTATACGGTGGAAAAAGAAAAAAATTATGCTAAAGCAAGCATCGGATTAAAGTTGATTGATCCGACAACCGGGAAAATCATGTGGAAGGCGGCCCACAATAAAAAAGAAAGATATATGCTCGTCAAATCGGACATGTCAAGAATTGCGCGTTCGGTCATCCGTGATTTAATTAATGAAATGCCACATTGATTTTGTAAGGGGCAGATTGAAAACAAAAAGTTGAAAATGGAGGCATTATGAAAGAACAGGTACAAAAGGCGATAGACAAGGTCCGGCCGGGGCTGCAGGCGGACGGAGGTGATGTGGAACTGGTTGATGTTTCGGCAGATGGTGTGGTCAGGGTAAAATTGACCGGTGCCTGCCACGGTTGCCCGATGTCGCAGATGACGTTGAAAATGGGCATTGAAAAGGTTATTAAACAGCAGGTGCCTTCCGTAAAGGAAGTCGTGTCTGTCTAGTGCCGTTCCGGTCTGTAAAACGAGAATAATTTTAAAATAGAAGGAGATTTATCAAACATGGCATATGTGATTACAGATGAATGTATCGCTTGCGGTTCGTGTGAGGATGAATGCCCGGTAGGAGCAATATCAGAAGGTGAAGACAAATTCGTGATTGACCCCAAGTTGTGCACGGACTGCGGCGCCTGTTGCGATCAATGCCCGGTGGAAGCGATCGTTCCCGGAGAAGAAAAATAATTTAATTCAGAAGATCATCTCAAGGGGAATATCCGTTTGGCGCGGCGGATCTTTCCCTTGTTTTTTCTTGCTGCACATACTTCAGGATGCAGTCTTATCAAGACGAGACCGCAAGCAAAAAATGGTCTCATCCCGATCCGTAATCCCTTGATTTTGGGAGAACTGTCCATGAATAAATTCATTACTTTTGAAGGCGTTGAAGGCTCCGGCAAATCAACGCAGCTCAGGCGTCTGGGGGAATACCTGACCGGTAAAAATATT
>JAQVLL010000279.1 GCA_028704195.1 Smithellaceae bacterium | reverse complement strand
AGGACTTTAAGCACAGCCCAAAAAAGCATAATGACACCGACCCCCGCCATCAATCCACCCTGCGTGTTTTCCAAAAGCGAGTGGGAAAACTGGATGACATTGGCCAGAATATCCTCATGACCCGCGAGTTTTTCGTGCAATTGTTTTTCCAGAATTTTTTCAAAACCGAATCCCTTGGCAACACCGAAGGCCATGGCCAGGACCGGAACAATTGAAATCAGCGAATAAAAAGTCAGGGCGGACGCGCGCAGTTGGCACTTGTCTTCATCAAAGCCACGCACGGAAAGGATCACCACCCTCAGCAGATTCAGGAAAAAGGACTTTCCGGGGGGAAGACGCTTCCGCTGGATGCGCCATACATCCTGTTTAATGAAATTCGTTGTCTTCTGGAGCTTTTGCCCTATGCCTTTCATTTAGCCTCCTGTGTGATTTCTCTTATCTGTCCTCTCCTGCTTAAATGGCTTTCCATAAAACACCGGGGATCAAAGCCTACATGTCTGAAATTCCGCAGGCTCCAGAATGGTGATCTTCCTTCTTTTGAGGTATTCTGGAAAACCATACAGACGTTTCCCCGTGTACTCCATCACCACGGCGTCAGCCGGACAGTTATTCAGGCAGCCAAAGCAGGCTACACATCGGTCCAGGTCCACAAACTGCTTCTGAGGATGGATCGCGGCAACCGGGCATTGTTTGACGCATATCCCGCAACCGATGCATTTCTCACCGTCAACTGTGTGTTTGGTGATCGCTTTTTTGTTGAGCCAGATCAGCGGCAGTGTCCGCAAAATTTCCCTTGCCGATATTTCCGATTCGTAAGCAATTGATTCACCGCGGCTGATTCTCTCAAGCACCTGTTCCGCAAAACTGCGCACCTGCGTGTAAGTAGATGCATCCGGCAGATGTTCTGCCGCGCGTTGATTGGCGCTGTCCCAGGACGGCGTGGGATAGGACGGAATGCTGCGGAATGCGGCCATCCCCACAGCCGCGCCGCCGGCGTCGTCCAGCAGATGAAGGGCGTGACATAAAGCATTGTGCTGATTGCCCTCCGGCCCTCCGAAAGAAACGAACGCCGCCACAGGTATGCCTGTGATCTTCGGCATTGCTGACAGAAAACTGCAGACATTTGGCGGAATATCATAATAGAAAACAGGGGAACCCGTTACGATGAGGTCATAATCCGTCATACGTTTTTTATCAAACGTCCGCATATCCGCGAGATCCGCCGCGACTCCCTTTTCCTTCAGGATACAGGCAATCAGTCTTCCATAGCGGCTGGTAAATCCTGTCTGGCTGTAACACAAAACAAGCGCGCGTTTCGGGTTTCGGATTTTAAATTCTCTCTGGATGGCCCGACCACTTTCCGGAAACGACAGCGGCAGGCTTAAAGCGGTGCACACAATCAAACTTTTCTTAATAAAATCTCGTCTGGTATCCATCATTGTTTTACCCGGCCTTTCCATTGGTTGACCATTAACCTTTAGGGTCTTCTGTCACGAAATTGATCTTCAATTCGTAAACTCCGGTATCCAGATGTGTCGTCATGGGATGACCTGATTTGGAAAACACATGCATCATCGGCTTGTTGCCCGACAGCACGTCCGCCGTGAATCCCTCGATGTTTTTCTCTTTTGCGATGCGGATCAGGTATCGTAAAAGAAATGTCCCGATGCCCCGCTCCTGCCAGTCCTGATGGGTCGTAAAAGCAACCTCGGCATACCGCGTGTTCGGATTATTGATGTACCGTCCAATAGCCACAATTCTCTCACGTCCCTCCGGTTCCTCTTTGCCGATCACCGCGGCAATGGCCATTTTATCGTTATAATCAATGGCGGCAAGGGGCATGGCCACTTTATGGGAGAAGGATTTCAGGTTTTGGAAAAACCTGGTATAGATGTCCTGTTCCGGCAAATCGTAAATCAGATCCTGAATGGCACGTTCATCCGTTGCCTTGACCGGGCGGAAAAAGATCGGAGTGCCCTTCTTGTCAATCCAATTGACTTCATACTCTTTCGGATACAAAACCACCGGCAGCATCTGATCCCGGTATATATAGCCCTGCCTTCTGGCCGCTTCCAAAAGCTCTTCGCGGAAATCGGGATGAGCGATGTTGATGAGCATCATGGCCCTTTCCCGAATGGACTTTCCATGCAGATAAGCAATGCCATATTCCGTCACGACATAATGAATATCCCCCCGTGTCACAACGACACCGCTGCCCGATGAAAGATAAGGTACAATCCGTGAAATTTTGCCGTCTTCCGTCGTGGACGGAAGCACCATAATGGATTTGCCGCGTCGTGACATGGCCGAACCGCGCACAAAGTCCACCTGCCCGCCTATGCCGCTGTAAAATTCAAAACCCAGCGAATCCGAACAGACCTGTCCGGTCAGATCAACGGTAAGCGCAGAGTTGATGGACACCATCCGGTCATTTTGGGCGATTACATACGGATCGTTGACATACTGACACGGACGGAACTCAAAAAGCGGGTTATTGTGCACGTAATCATAAAGACGCCTGGTGCCCATACAAAAAGATGCAACCACTTTTCCCGGATGAAGTGATTTTTTCCAGCAGGTCACCACACCCCCTTCAATCAGGTCGATCAGACCGTTGGTAAACGTTTCCGTATGAACGCCCAGATCCTTTTTATTGGCAAGATACGGAAACACAGAATTAGGGATTTTACCCACACCGGTCTGAATGGTGGACTCGTTGTCGATCAAATCGGCAATCAGTTTTCCGATCGATTGAGCGATATTGTTCGGCGACTTCTGCTCAAATTCCAGAAGCGGCGTGTCGCTTTCTACAAACGCAGAAATCTCGCTGACATGCAGGAAGCTGTCGCCAAGCGTCCGGGGCATATTGGAGTTGACTTCCGCCACCACGTATCTCGCCACTTCTGCAGCCGTCTTGGTGATATCGACCGAAATCCCCAGACTGACGTAGCCGTTCATATCCGGCTTAGATACGGTAATGAGGGCAACATCAATAGGCATGGCGCCCCGCTGCATCATCAGAGGCACTTCCGAGAGAAAGATGGGCGTGTAATCGGCGCGGCCTTCTTTGATCGCCGAACGGGCGTTTGAGCCGATAAAAAGAGCGTTATGCCGGAAGTGTTCCGTGTAAATGTCCGTTGTGTAATCGGTGAGCCCCAGGTCGAGAAAGTGAATCAACTCCACGTCTGCAAGGTTTCTTCCCATCTCCAGGAGAGTCTTCACCAGTAATTGCGGCTCTCCGCAGGCGGATGCAATAAATATCCGGGCTCCCCTCTTGATTCGGGACAAAGCCGTTTGAGCATCGGTCAGTTTCTGTTTATAGGACTCCTGCCAATTGAGGATCATATCGATCACCCTTTCTCCCGTTCATGAAAAAGATCAATACTCTTCAGCCCCGTGATGGATTTACGGAAATTCGAATTCCTGGAAATAAACGGCATCAAATATTGTCTGCTTAAAAAGCGCCGAGCTGACAGGGTTTGATTTTTATTTTGAGATTCTCGCAGGCGGCACACACGTCGAGACGCTTGATTTTGAGACTCTCCGCAATTCCCCAGGCTGCCTGACAGGAAAGGCGGTTATCAACCATCGCCTTCCGTATGGCTGCTTCCAGATCCGGAGAAACGCTCGCCGCCGCCGGAACGCGTTTTTGTTTGCTGTCAAAACCAAAAAGCCCAAGCTGACATTGGACAATATTGAAATTGAGCAGGTCAATCGCCATACCGATCTCGCCCAGCGATGCGTTTGTTTTTTGAGCTATTTTTTCTGCCACCCTGCATGCGATGTTGTTGTCTCTGACTTTTTTAAGGATTTCCTGTTTCAAATCCTCCCGCACCTTCGTACCTTCCGGATGCTTCTT
>JAQVLL010000278.1 GCA_028704195.1 Smithellaceae bacterium | reverse complement strand
GTCACAATGTGCTTGCTGATATTGGCCAGCAAAACATCCACCAGATAGGTCCCGCAGGCCTCTTTGTGTCCTTCGGACGCGCAGGCGATGCTGCCACAGTAGAGCGTTTCATTGAGGTGATTCATTTCGACGATTTTATCTTTGACGTGAGCTGCCTTTTCCACACCGTTGTATTCTGCAATAGTCTGCGTTGCGCCGATCAGCACATCGCCGACACCGCTTTTGCACGCGTAGCTCTGGCGGTGGTAGGCCGCGAAATTTTCTACCAGCTCGGTCGTGAAATCGAATTCCTTGTACATAAATACGCGCTCCCAGGGAACAAACACATAGTCGAACACAACCAGCGCCTCATGGCCGCCATAATGCATGTTGCCCCGGTCGATTGTCATACCTTCCAATTTCCGGGTGTCACAGGACTGGCGGCCCATGATGTAGGTCAGGCCTTTGGTGTCGCTGGGTATGGCAAAAGAAATAGCATAGTCTTTGTCTTCCTCTCTCATGGTGATGGTGGGCATGGTGATGATTTCATGCGAATTGACAGCACCGGTCTGATGATCCTTGTTTCCACATACAACGATACCGTCTTTCCGCTCCTCCACAACGTGCAGAAACATATCCGGATCTTTCTGCTGATGAGGCGCTAAAGACCGGTCACCTTTCGTGTCCGTCATAGCCCCACAGCACGTAAGGTCGTTTTCCTGCACGTATTCAAGATATTTCAGGAAGCGCTTGTTGTACTCAGTCCCGTATTTCTTATCAGTATTGTAAGTGGTGATCGACAGGGCATTGAGCGTGTCCATCCCGACACAGCGCTGAAAACAACAGCCAGTCTGGAAGCCCAAAAGTCGGCCCATCTTTGTTTTCCTGACCAGATCCTGCGTATTTTGGTGAATATGGCAAAAACGGTTTACTTTCTTCCCGCTCAGATGCGAAGTCGCCGTCATCAAATCTTCATATTCCGGTTTATTCGCAAGTTCATAGGTCAGAGCCACCGCATTCATAGACGGCCGTATGATAGGATCGTCAACGACATTGTCAACTTTCTTCCCAAACATCCATACATTTAGGTTCAACTTTTTTAAACTTGCTTCATACTGTCTGGCATTCATCAAGGCCATATGCCTTCTCCTTTTTGTTTTTGTTTTTATTTCCAAAATGCCCAGCTTTGAATCAGAATATTTTCATAAATCATTCTTTTCAAACCGTTTTTGCCCGGTAATTCTCTTTTCAATCGTTTAAGGTGGGGCAACACATTAGGCACCGAATCACCTGCCCATACCGCCGCCTCTGCCGCCGCCCATACCTCCGCCTCTGCCACCACCTCTGCCGCCACCCATGCCACGGCCCATACCTCCTCCGGTACCAAAGTGACTTTGAACATTAGGACCGGAAGCGCTGGCCAGGGCACCCGATTTGTAAAGTTCAACCGCCTGCCGCACCGATCCGGTCACGCCGGTGATCACGCGGACTCCGGCGGCGCCAAAGGTTTGAAAAGCATTGGGGCCACAATTGCCGGTCAATACAACCTCGGCATTTTTGTTGGCCAGCAACTGAGCAGATTGAATACCGGCACCCCCGCCCAGAGCAATATTGGGATTCTGAATTGCCTCGAAATCCAATGTATCGGGGTCAATAATTAAAAAAAAGGCACAACGCCCAAAGCGCGTCTCAATCAGATCATCCAGGGTTGGCCCGACGGACGTAACAGCGATTTTCATATCATTCTCCTTTTTAAAGTAATTTTTTAAGTCTTTCCCAGAGGCGGACCACGGCTTCAAATGCCGGTCCCTTTCCGTATTCAACCACGGTTTTACCCGCCATCAGGGCTTCGTTGACGCTACGGTCAAACGGAATCTCGGCAATCACCTCCGCACCTGCACCCCGCGCAATATTTTTTATCCGCTCGGTTTGTTCGGCATTAAGATCCGCCTTGTTAACGACGATGAGCGAGGGAATACCAAAGTGACCGGCAAGCTCTAAAACACGTTCCATGTCGTGAACCCCGGAAACCGTCGGTTCCGTGACGATAAGAACCTTGTCCGCGCCGCTGACGGAAGCAATCACCGGGCATCCGGTTCCGGGAGGACCGTCGCTGAGAATGAGGGCTTTGCCCAGATTCTTGGCAAGCTGCGCCGCGACGTTGCGGACCTGAGTTACCAGGCGTCCGGAATTTTCTTCGGCGATTCCCAGGCGGGCGTGAACCATCGGACCGTAGTCCGTTCCTGACACATACCATTCGCCCACAACGTTTGCCCTGGATGTAATCGCATCAAAAGCGCACACATACTCACAGGCGCCGCAACCCTCACAGGAAAATTCATCAATCCGAAAAATCTCGGCACCGGAATCGTTTGTCAGTCCATCCGGATGAACAGCGCCAAATCGGCAGGCTTCGAGGCATAGGCCGCACGCGGTACATTTTTCCGGATCGATAGCCATCTTGAGGCCGCCGATAAAATCATGCGCTTCTCGAATGGCAGGCTTGAGAAGCAAATGCAGATCCGCGGCATCTACATCATTATCCGCCATGACCTTGTTTTGAGCAAGCATGGCCATAGAAGCAATCACCGTTGTTTTCCCGGATCCCCCCTTGCCGCTAATGACGGCTATTTCCTTGAAACTGGTCGATGTTCCGGCAGTAAAAGGTTCAGGGTTTTCTGTTTTGACGGAGAATAATTCTTCGGGTGGAACACTGGGGACAGTCGTGCCGGGCAGGAAAGAAATGGCGGAATAAATTTTCAACAAATTTTCCCTGAACTCCGGGTAAACATGGGTAAGAATCGTTCCGCTGGAGTAGGACACGGCGTATTCCCGTTTAAATGGAATTCGTCCGGCAATGGGAACTTTCACCTGCCTGGCATATTCGTCAATGATTTGATCGGCTCCGTCGGAGCGATTAATTACGATGCAGGTGGGAATTTCTTTTTTCAGAGCCATGTTGACCGCCAACTTGAGGTCGTTCAAACCGAAAGGCGTGGGTTCCGTCACCAGAACAACCGCATCCGCTCCGTTTACCGTTTCGACCACCGGGCAGGACGTTCCCGGCGACGCATCAAGAATATTGATGACTTCAGGATCAATAAGAGATTTCACTTTGCGAATGACCGCTGGCGCCATAACTTCGCCGATCTCTAACGTACCTTGCGCAAAGAAAAAAGGCTGATTTTGGGAGGCGATTTCAATGGTGCCAACCGAGGAGGGTTGATCCGTCAACGCTTTCTCCGGACAGGCCAGAACGCAAAGACCACAGGCATGGCACAGGTCGTTAAAAATCAGGACTTTGTTTTTGACCACCGCCATCGCATTGTAACGGCATACTTTTGCGCAATCCCCGCAGCCCGTGCACAACGCTTCGTTCAAAACGGGCCTCAACACCTCAACCGCTTTTTGCGAATCGAACTTCGGCTGAACAAATAAATAATCATTTGGCTCTTCCACATCACAGTCAATCAGTTTGACTTTTTCACCGTTTTCGGCCAGTGCATAGGCCAAATTGACGCAAAATGTTGTTTTACCTGTCCCACCCTTGCCGCTAGCTACCGCAATCTTCATGTATCTTCACAATCCTTTCCGCCTACCATGCTCACCATTATTTTCAGTCTGCTCAGTCGGCTTTTGTCAAAACCGGCGTTATCTTTTCCCAACTAAAGTCCGTACTTTCCCGCCAGGAAGTCTTATAGAAATCTTTGCCTTTGCAGCCACAAAATTATCTATTTTTTATTTTTTGGGGATGCCAACTCATTGATCCGTTTTTTGATATCCGCAAGGGCATCTTCAAAATACCTGGCCTGACCCTGAAGCGCATCAATTTCCTGCTCGCGCGTAGGCGCCGCAGCGTATGGCGCTGCTGCCGGAACTGCGTAACCATAACCGT
>JAQVLL010000277.1 GCA_028704195.1 Smithellaceae bacterium | reverse complement strand
AGATTGTTATCCGCACTGACCCGGATGTCATAAGGAAAACCCGTCGCCAAAAGACTTCGAGACAAATCACTCTCCGAAGAAGCCCGTATTTTTCTCCCGTTGAGATACGCCCCGCCCGCGCGCGCGGCGGTAAACAGGTCATCCCTGGTCGGATCGTATATCACGCCCAGCACAACCGTTCCTTCTTTCTCCAGCGCAATGGAAACGCAGAAATACGGAAACCCGTGAGCGTAATTAGTGGTTCCGTCCAGCGGATCAATGATCCAGCGCATAATCGCCTGCTCATTTTTCGCGGCCGACTCTTCGGACAAAATTCCGTGTTCGGGATACCGGCGGCTGATCTGGGCCAAAATCAACTCCTCCGACATTTTGTCAGCTTCCGTCACCAGATCGATGCATCCTTTATAATATACGCGGTTTTGCTTTGTGAGTTTATCCGCCAGCAGCCTCCCCGCCTGACGGGCAAGATTCCCGGCAAATTCCATCAGCTCTGTCATTACGTACGCGCTCCTTCATGGAAATTTTGAAGCGTAAGTAAACCACAAAGAACACGAAAAAGTAAGAACAATCTTAAACGTTGCGCTGTCAAAAAAATAGTGCTAAACAAATAAAAAAGTGTTTATTTGTGATAGGTTAATGACGACAGAAAACAATGCTGATCTCAATGCAACGGATTTGAAAAAGGCTCGTGAAAATTCAGGTCTGACCCTGAATGAATTGTTCGAGCGAACGCGAATCAGCGTGCGTTATCTGGAAGCCATTGAAAATGACGATTTTCATGTACTGCCCGTTCCGGCATATTCTAAAAATTTCATCAGGACATACGCGGACGCCATAGGGGTCGACAGCGGGCCTGTGCTGCAGCGATATGAAAATCATCTCAAGAATCTGCAATCCCCGTCACCAGAGCAGGAAACCGAACCATCCTGCCTGGTTCCCCCGTCTGCCGGATCGAAAAAAAACAAAATGATCCTCTGGATTATGTTGATCATCATCGTTTTTGCGAGTGCAGCTTTTTTTATCAGCAACCGGAACACCACGTTGCAGGAGTCAGCGCAAAAAACTGCACTTCAACATCAGAAGGAAAGCGTCCCCCCCCCGGTAACAAAATTAGAACATCCCCATGCTCTGCCCGTTGAAATCAATCTGCAGAAACAGGAAAATCCTGTTATGTCAAAACCAAACGACAACCAACCACAGGCGGAGGAAGTAATCAGCGTGGAAAGCTGGTCAGATAGGGCGCAGGACCGGATTAAGACCGAAGGCAAAGAAGAACCGGTACCCCCCTCTGAAGAGGAAAACGCCAGCAAAGAGGCGCTTCACCAGGATGTGGAATTGTCCACACTGGTTGTCCAGGCAACGGAAGAAACCTGGATCCGGATCCAGGCCGATGATAAGGAAGCCTTTCAGATGTTGCTCAAGGCCGGTGAAAAAGTATCGCACAAAGCGGAGCGCTTTAACGTGGATCTCGGCAATGCGGGCGGAGTGCAGATATCGTTTAACGGGAAAAACATTAAAAATTTAGGCAAGTCAGGACAGGTCATTCACCTGCGTCTGCCATAAAACAAAAAACGAAAGAGGTAATCATATGTTTGGGATAGGAATACCGGAATTACTGATTATACTGGTCATTATTTTGATCATTTTCGGCGTCGGAAAACTGCCGGAAATCGGTTCGGCCCTGGGCAAGGGCATTAAAAACTTTAAGAAATCCGTCTCGGACGACAGTAGTTCAACCGATACGCCGGCAAAAAAACCGGAAGAAAAGTAGAACATGCCCCCGGAATAGCTAATCGATAATGGCTCTACATCAAAAAAGTTGTGTTTGCTGACAGGCGTCATACATAAGACGGAACCTGTCAGCAGGCAATCCCTCACCCTGCAACAATAGTCGGTTTATGAAAAACTCATCTCCCTGTGATCACCTCTCCCGTGTCGGTGATCAGCTTTGACGGCAGACGAAAGAGATTCATATAAATATCGCGTAGACCTTTCGACATGGACTTGAAAGGAATAGCGGTGACGACAGGATCGCTCCATTTCCCCTTAGCCTGAAAATAGAGCGTCATCAGCGTTCTTTTGTCATCGGTAAGAATCCAACCCGCAACCGGAATATAACTTACGATCTTATCAACCGTTTGGAAAGGTTGTATTCCAATATTATGATTCAGCTCTTCTGCAACAATATCGGTTGTCCCCACAACGGATATATTCATGGAATCGCTTTTAATGAACAGGTCGTCACTGGACAGGATGCCATCCTTGAGGAATAATTTTCCATTAATCGACATGAACGGCATCCCCTTGGTAACCATGTCCGGCAGCTGGAATTTCAGCAGTTGCGACACGTTCAGAATCGAGAACACCTTGGATAAAACGGCAAATTTATTCAGGGAACCCTTTTCCATCAAGAGCGTTGCGGTTCCCCTTGCCGTTTTTTTCAAATCGGACAGGGTCTCCCCGTCCGCGGTCAAATCACCCTTCATCGTCAGTGTGCCGGTGATCGTTGCTCTTTCAAAACCGGCATGTTTTAAAATCTGTTCTGCCGACATCTTCGAGATAATAAAATCCACGTTATATTGCGTAGCGCCGTCTTTGGGAAAAACAATATGCCCTTTCCCGGAGAACCCGCCGTTGAAGGCCGTCATTTCCAGAGCCTGTATGTCCAGGGTCCGCTGTCTATAGGTTAATGCGGTCGAGAGCTCTGAGCAGGGAATCGAATTTATCTTACCCCGATTAGCGTAAACAGCGGCCTTCAGGGACAACTCCTCTTCAGAAGTCGATTTTTTGCTTTTGCGGGCGTTCATGCGGGACAGAAGGATAACATCATCCATATCAAGATAGGGCGATGTAACACGGATGTCGAAGAATGGCTTGTTCACATCCGGCATGTTGCCTGTTACATTGAACACGGAGTGATTCAACCCGGCGGACAGCCTGTTGATCAGAAGATGATTGTCCTTAGCTACAATATCCCCCGTGACGTTTTTAAGCGTGATTGCACCGGACGGGCTTAGCAACCCGACATCTTCAAGATTAAGAAGAGCGGATGAAACGTTCACGCTGACAGACGGGTTGCTGAAGTTATTCAATGTTGCCCTGCCTTGAACCGGGGAATTTCCGATTCTTCCTATAAGCAACGATGTATCCAATCTGTTTTTGCCGATGGCGACCGAGCCCTTTAAGACCCTTATCGGCCTGAAGATTTCGATGGGCCTGAAGGAGACGCCGGAAAATGCAATGTTGCCGCGCAAATCAAGATCGGCAACGGACTTTGGCATACCGCTGCCCGCAAGAGTGAACTGCATGCTCCCGACAGGCTGATATTTACCCATTTGCGGCAGATTCGATGTGAGATCCTCTATTTGAAACGGATTTGATTCAACGGCAAAACGAGAAATATACTTGTCTTTGAACCTGTAATTTGCGGCGGCGTTTATCCTCAAAGAAGCCAGCCAGAAGGAGAAGGCTTCAATCTGCCATTCGCCGGATTTGAAGCTGGACTTGAAAGCAACCTGATTGTATTGCGATGGGGGCTTGGCGAACACATCGTTGTAGTTATAGGACGCTCCCGTGAGATCTCCGTGGCCGTCCAGTTTATAGTCATTCGTCGTTCCTGATCCAGTCATCCGGAGGAACGTCTTCCCCGTAAACACAAAATTACTGTTCGCGTTGATGCCAAGAAGCCACGCGACTTCTTTTTGTCCGGGGTTCATCGTCAGGGTAAACGGATAGCCGGAAGGGCCGGGCAAGCAGTAATCCGTGATTCTTCCCTCAAGGGTCATCGGTGCTTCTCCGAATTTACCGGACATATGATGCCGGAACACGTTTTTTCCCCGAAACTCCAGCTCACCCTCGATGCCGCTGAAGACGG
>JAQVLL010000009.1 GCA_028704195.1 Smithellaceae bacterium | reverse complement strand
ATCAGAGTATGACAGCTTTATCCAAAAATATCCTGATGTGACGCGGGATGAAAAATGATTTATATTGACAGGTAAATAAAAATAGGGAGAATCGTTAAAAAGATTTATAAGCAAAAGAAAACTTATCCTTATAATAATCAAATTTCGCCAGGGGGGAAAAATGATGATGTTTAAGTCTAAACTGATCAAGTCGTTTGGTTTCATAGCGCTTTCGTTATTCATACTGCAACTTACCGGTTGTACAAAAACGTCATTGATTGCATCGGCCAGGTATGGTGATGTCGCCATGACGTACAAGCATCTCAATGAGGGGGCTAAAGTTGACGAGCCCAATGAAGGAGTCTGGAGCGCAACGCCATTATTCTGGTCGTTGTATGAGTGTAAATTTGAGACAGCGAAAATTTTATTGGCAAAGGGAGCCAAGGCAACTGCAAAAGATTCCTACGGCTATTCTGCGTTACAAATGGCATCTGCCTGCAAGAATGCAGAACCTGCGCTCATCGAGGACCTTATTCAAAAAGGAGCGGATGTACATCATAAGAGTGAAAAGGACGGTTATACAAGCTTACATTATGCATGCCTTTCAGGAACCCCCGATGTTGTGAAAGTGTTGATCGATAAAGGTGCCGACGTAAATGCCGTTGATAAGAAGGGAACAACTCCTCTTATGCTTGCCGTGAAAAGCAATTCCATTCCTAAAGTGGAAATTTTACTCGAAAGAGGGGCGGATATCCATTTACTTGATAAGAAAAAGAAAACCGCCAAGTCCTACGTGAAAGGTCTTCTCAAAAAGGATAAAAAAATGATTGAACTTCTGGAGCGTGCTGAAAGCAGCAGGCCTAAACCATCGCAATAAAGCCGTTAACCGATGCCGGGGATGAAATTCATTTGCCGCGGAAAAAGTTGAGTGAACGTTCGTAAAATCAAGCGCCGTTCAGGTTAGATCAAACTTCATTGAACCTGCATAAAATAAGACAGGGAACGGTTTTTATCCGGTGCTTGCCGGATTCTGGAACCGTTCCCTGCATGATTTCTACCTTGCCTGCAGCGCCCGCCCGATGGTCATGATTTCGGCTTCCTTGGTTCCTTCGTAAAGTTCCAGAATTTTCGCGTCCCGATACCATTTCTGCACGGGATACTCCTCAATATAGCCATAGCCACCATGCAGTTCCACCGCGTAATTCGCGCAAAAGACCGCCGTCTGCCCTCCGTAGAACTTGGCCATGGCAGCGAGGGTATAATCCGGCTTCCCCTGGTCGATCAGCCAGGCCGCCTTGTAAACCAGCCCGCGCAGGGCTTCGATACGGATCGCCATTTCGGTAAGTTTCATCTGCGTGATCTGGAAGGAACCCAGCGGCGCACCGAAAGCCGTCCTTTCCTTGACATATTTGATGCTGGTTTCCAGACAGGCTTCCGAAATCCCCAGTGCCTGACCGGAGACCATGATGCGGGTGATATCAAAAAAATGCATAAGCTGGCGGAAACCCTGACCTTCTTTTCCCACCAGATTGGATTGGGGGACCCGTACATCTTCCAGCGCTATTTCAGAAGTATCACTGGCACGAATGCCCATTTTCCCGTGGATTTTATTGCGCGTCACCCCCGGCGCGTCCGCCGGGATGATGATCAGGCTGAAGCTGTTGTGCTTTTTTTCTTCCGGGTTGGTAATACACTGGGCCACCATAAAATCGCATATGGTCCCGTTAGTAATAAACATTTTGTTGCCGTTGATCACGTAGTCGCTGCCGTCTTTTACCGCTCTTGTTTTATATCCGGAAACATCCGTTCCGGCGTTCGGTTCCGTATAAGCGCCGGCACAGACTTTTTCACCGCTGCATATCGGTGGCAGATACATCTTTTTCTGTTCCTCCGTGCCGTAATTGAGAATGGATTCACAGCCGAAACCTGATGCAACAATGTTCAAGCCGATTCCCATATCCACCTTGGATATTTCTTCCGTGATGATGGTATTGCCCAAAATGCCCGCGCCTGAACCACCGTATGCTTCAGGGATCCATGCTCCGACCAGTCCGTTAGCGGCGGCTTTTTTCCGGATTTCCGGTGTATATTTTTCATGCTCGTCGCACTCCTGCGAAACCGGACCGACTTCCGCCACGGCGAATTTATACGCCATTTCCTTCAACATCTTCATCTCTTGGGTAAGTTCAAAATCCATAACGGTTCTCCCTTAATTTTTAATCCCGCTCACGCGGTACGAGCATTAATTTTTCGTAGCTGCAGCGATTTCATAACGTTCATTGCATACCGTGACGGCGGGCTTTGAAAAAGAGCTGCATGTCCATGAAAAAGATATTATTTTTTGCTGTAATCGTAAACCCCTTTGCCTGTTTTGCGCCCGAAATTTCCGGCTCGGACCAATTTTCTTAAAATTGGCGCGGGGCGGTATTTATCTCCCAGTTCCCTGTGCAGTCCTTCGATGACGCGGAGCAATGTTTCGTTTCCCACAAGATCAGCCAGCGCCAGCGGACCAATTGGATGGTTACATCCCAGCACCATGCCTTTATCAATATCCTCAGCCGTCGCCAGCCCTTCATCAAGGACAAAGAAGGCTTCATTGAGCATCGTACAGAGAATTCTGTTCACGACGAAGGCCGGGGCCTCTTTGACAACAATGACATCCTTCCCGATCTTTGTGCCCCACTCGCGGGCCGTCTGTAGAGTTTCCTCGGATGTTTGATGCCCGCGGATAATTTCCAGAAGTTTCATCACCGGCACGGGATTGAAAAAGTGCGTGCCGATAAAGCGGCCCGGTCTTTTTGTAATGGCCGCCATTTCGGTAATGCTCAACCCCGATGTATTGGTAAAAAACAGGCAATGCTCAGGAACAATTTCCTCCAGCTCCGCGTATACTTTTTTCTTGACGTCCATTACTTCGATGACAACTTCGACAACGATGTCCGCGTTCGTAGCGGCTTCCTTCAAATCCAGGGTAGGCTTGATGCGGGCCAGCACAGCCTCCATGTGCACCTGTGTCATTTTGCCTTTTTCGACATCGCGGGCAAGGTTCTTCTGGATTGTTTTCATCCCACCATCGACAAATCTTTGCTCAATGTCACGCAAAGCGACATCATAACCCGCCTGAGCACAAACCTGGGCAATACCGTTGCCCATCAAGCCGGCACCTAAAACACAAACCTTCTCAATTTTCATAACAAACTCTCCTTAAGTTGATAGTGACTGTACGATATGATTAGCTAAACCAGCCTGCCGCGTTGAAACAAGCAACGGATAAATAACAGCATCGAACGGTTAAAGTCAAGAAAAAACAGGTATCTAAACGGCTGGTTGATGCGTGCTTTTGTTTTGATCATGGTGGTGATCGATCGAAACGGCAAAATATTTGTATTACAGGCGCTTATTTTTTTTATGAATCGTCCATCCCTGGGATTGGTCGGGCAGCCGGTGATGGCGGACGGGGGAAATTTGTCCCCTGGATCAACCCTCGCAGACCCGTGCAGACCGGAAACCCGGAATACCGCGGGGGCAATCAAACAGGGCTTGACACAAGTGATCGACATCTTAAAAAACCCAAAAATATAATTTTTGCATTGCCGAACCATAGTTAAAAACACGCAGAACCATATTTTTTGTTGACAGATGCTCTTCTTGAGAGTAAGAAAAAGATAAGAATTGTACATCGCTCGTTGTATGAAATATTTGCGATGTATAATGGCAACAGGCATTAAGACGGTTAATCGATTTATATCACCACAGCATCAATAAACGTAATAACAAAAGGTCGTTTCAATATTTTCATTACCGGTAAAAGGAGGGTCTGAAGATGAAGAAGTGGAAATGGTTTGTATGCTCAATATTTGTGTTTTCGTTAGTCGCGTGGTCCGCAGTTGCATTGGCGGAGGATATTGTGATCGGTTACACAGGTCCTCTAAGCGGACCGGGGGCGGAGTATGGCCAGGATTGTGCCAACGGCGTAGAAATGGCCGTTAAAGAACTTAATGCTGCAGGAGGCGTTACCATTAAGGGCAAAAAGTACACCTATAACCTGATAAAGCTCGATGATCGAAGCGATCCTACCCTTGCCAAGAACAACGCCTTACGTTTGGTCAACCAGAATAAGGCCATCGCGGTTTTCAATCCCATGATCACCACGACAGCATCCATTATGGGGATTCCCGGTTACAACTTCCTCATCATGGCCTATACAAGCATCCATACCATTTTGGATAAGGGTCATCCGATGATTGTAACAGCCGTTCCAAACTTTGTGACATACGCGCAGCTGATGGCCGACCAGGCCTGGGCAAAAGGCTACCGCAACTGTGCGATGGTCGTTACCATGGGCGGTTATGGTGATGCCTGGCGAAAAATATTCAGTCTGCACTGGGGCAATAAAGGCGGTCGTATCGTCGGTGACTTCCCGGCAAATTATTACACGGAAACCGATTTTTCAACACAGCTGGCCGCCGCTCTGGCTAAAAAACCGGATTTCCTCTTGATTGGCGGTCCGTCGGCTCCCACCGTTCTGGTGATTGAGCAGGCCAGAGCCATGGGTTTCAAGGGCGGATTCGTTGTGATTGACCAGGCCAAACCGGATTATATCGCAAAAGTCATCAAAAACATGAACATGCTGGAAGGCATGATCAGCACAGGGGCCCTTAAAGATCTGCCCTTGCCCGCCGTACCGGCTTTTGCCGCTAAATATAAAGCAGCCTACAAAAGAGATATGAATGCCGAATGCGTCCTGAACTATAATATGATGAAGGTGCTGGCCCGCTCTATCAACATCTCTCAATCTCTGGATGCCAAGGTAGTCAGGTATTATATGCCCAAGGCCCTGCCGACGCTCGGCGATACAGTACCCAATGAGTTATTTGCCATGAACGATAATGGTTTCATGTACTGCGGTCTCATCATGCAGCAGGTGAAAAACGGTAAATTCACCAAGGTCGATTACGTCCTGGCATTCCCGAAAACGCAAGCTGAATTTGTGAGGTACAAGAAAATGAGCAAATCCACTGAACCGGAAATGATTCGGTGGGTTCCCATTAATTGATCAAACCATAATTTGAAAGATTAAATTTCATTACATTATTGCAAACAATACCCCCGGCCAAAGGCATCAAAACGGGGGTTTTGTTTGCGAAAATTCAATCAGACATTTGCTTTTTGCTTATCGCAGGGCATCTGCGGTTTAATAAACGATTAAACATCATCCCGGGCATTATTTCATCATTTTATCTGCCTGCACCCCAGTGATGTAACCCGGGGGGATTCATCAGATGCATGACTTAAATATTTGCTTGTCTCAAAAAGTAATTATTGATATGTGAAAAATAAGTCTATACAATGAGCGTTGTAAAGAATAATTGATAGATGCGCTGTCTGTTGCTAATCTGGCAGTATGAATATTAACAAAATAAGGCAAGGAGAAATTAAGAATGTTGAGAGAAGTCGTTATCGTAAGCGGAGTCAGAACAGCGATCGGTGACTATATGGGGTCGCTTTCAAATATGACTCCCGTGCAATTAGGCGTGACGGTATTAAAAGCCGCCATTGCCAGAGCCGGTATTGAAAAAAATCTGGTTCAGGAAGTGGTCGCAGGGCAGTGTAACCAGGCCGGCTCTCCGGGCAATACCGCCCGTCACATCGCCCTCGGTGCGGAACTGCCGGCGGAGTCTTTTGCGTTCACGGTGCATCAGCAATGCTGCTCTTCCATGCGTGCTTCTGAATTACTGGCACAGGAAATCATGCTAGGCAAAATCGACATTGGAGCCGCGGTCGGCATTGAAAGCATGAGTAACGCCCCCTATCTGCTTTTCGGCGCCCGCAAGGGCTATCGGTTGAACGACGGCGAAAAGATTCAGGACAGCCTGATGATCGGCGGTTTGGTGGACGCACTGCTGGGTTATCACATGGGCATCACGGCGGACAACATTGCCGATATGTATAAAATTTCCCGTCAGGAACAGGATGAATGGGCGCTGATGAGTCACCAGCGGGCCTGCGCCGCCATTGAAAAAGGCTGGTTTAAGGATGAAATCGTTCCGGTGGACATTAAAACCAAAAAGGGTCCGGTCATATTCGAGCGCGATGAGCATCCCCGGGCTGATACAAACATCGAAGCATTAAGCAAGCTCAAACCCGCATTCAAAAAGGACGGCACCGTCACCGCCGGTAATGCCTCGGGCCTTAACGACGCGGGATCCTGCATGATCATGATGGAAGCCCAAAAAGCAAAAGAACTGGGTGTAACCCCGATTGCGCGCGTGGTCGCATCGGCTCCGGGTTCCGTGGAGCCCCGCATCATGGGCATGGGCGTTGTCCCGGCCGTAAAAAATGCTTTGAAATTTGCCGAAATGAAATTGGAGGACATCGATTATTTTGAATTCAACGAAGCCTTTGCAGCACAGGTGATCGGCTGCAACCGCGAGCTGAAAGTTCCCCTGGATAAAATCAACGCGGTAGGCTCCGGCATCAGCATGGGACACCCCGTAGGCGCCACCGGCGCGCGGTTGATTATCACCATGATGAATGAACTCAAGCGACGCGGAAAAAAATTTGGCTGCGCAGCCCTTTGCGCCAGCGGCGGTCCCGGCCACGCGTTTATCGTGGAAATGCTGTAAAAATATGATTATCGCGAAAAAAAAGTGGAGTCCCATCTGATCAGGGCTGTTTCGGATTCCGCTAATTGACATAAGGGAATTCATCATCACATTATAAACATTAACATCTGGACTTTGCGGTTCCATGTAAATACAATGCCAGGAGGAATCATCATGGCCCTTAAAACGCCCGAGCAATACGAAGACAGCTTGCGAAAAATGAATTTTAAAATTTACCTCATGGGGGAACTCGTGAAAAACTGGGTGGACCACCCCATCATCCGTCCGTCAATGAACGCAGTTAAAATGACGTATGAACTGGCACAAAAGCCGGAGCATGAAGATCTGATGACGGCCAAATCCCATCTTACCGGAAATAAAATCAATCGTTTCACTCATCTGCATCAGAGCACCGAAGATCTGGTGAAAAAAGTCAAGATGCAGCGTCTTCTGGGACAGAAGACGGCAGCCTGTTTTCAGCGATGTGTCGGCATGGATGCCATGAACGCCGTGGACAGCACGACCTTTGAAATGGATCAGAAACTCGGCACAAAATACCATGAACGGTTCAACCGATTTTTGAAAATGGTTCAGGACGAAGACCTTGTTGTTGACGGAGCCATGACCGACGTCAAAGGCGACCGGGGCCTGGCCCCTCACCAGCAGGCCGACCCGGATATGTTTGTGCGCATAGTCGAGAAAAACGATAAGGGCATCGTGGTGCGCGGTGCGAAGGCCCACCAGACCGGAGCCGTCAACTCGCACTGGATTCTGGTCATGCCGACCATTGCCATGGGCAAGGATGACGCGGATTACGCCGTCTCCTTTGTCTGCCCCGCGGATGAAAAAGGTGTTTATTACATTTACGGGCGTCAGTCCTGCGATACGCGAAAAATGGAAGGCGGCACCATCGACGTGGGCAATGCCCGGTTTGGCGGACATGAAGCCCTGATGGTTTTCGACAATGTCTTCATCCCCTGGGAAAACGTGTTGATGTGCGGCGAGTATGAATTCAGCGGCATGCTGGTCGAACGCTTTGCCGGTTACCACCGCCAGAGCTACGGCGGCTGCAAGGTCGGCGTGGGCGATGTCCTGATCGGGGCGGCGGCGCTTGCCGCGGACTACAACGGAGCGGCCAAAGCTTCACATGTCAAGGACAAGCTCATTGAAATGACACATCTCAATGAAACCCTGTTTTCCTGCGGGATCGCCTGTTCGGCGCAGGGCCACAAAACCTCCTCCGGTACCTATCTGATCGACCTTCTGCTCGCCAATGTCTGCAAGCAGAACGTTACACGCTTCCCTTACGAAATCGCCCGCCTGGCTGAAGACATAGCCGGCGGCATGATGGTCACCATGGCTTCCGAAAAGGATTTCAAAAACCCCGAAATCGGCAAAGTTCTGGAAAAATACCTGAAAGGAACCGCCAATGTATCCTGCGAAGATCGCGCACGCGTCATGCGCCTGGTGGAAAATCTGACACTGGGGACAGCGGCGGTCGGGTACCGCACCGAATCCATGCACGGCGCTGGCTCACCGCAGGCCCAGAGAATCATGATTGCCCGCCAGGGCAACCTGGAGCAAAAAAAGAATTTGGCGAAGAATATCGCCGGCATCAAGGAAGAAAAGAAATAATTCAATCAACCAAATCGCAGCAAGCTACGACAAATTAACGATCCTTTCGCAGCGGCGGGATTAAAATCCTTCCGATGAATTGTCGTCATCGGGAGGATTGACCCACCCATAAGACAACACATCTCCCTCCCGACCACATTTTCGCCGCTTCGGCGCCACCAACTGTAACATTCGAAAAGGAGTTGAAAAATTCTCCAAATCACCATAGAAGATGGTGAGACAGCAGAACACCTTTCTATGCTGAATGATTCCCAAAGGGGTCCCCATGATTTCAAAACGAGCCTCTGAATTTACGTCCTTTATTGTCATGGATGTCATGGCCAAGGCCGAGGAACTGGAACGCAAAGGCGAACATGTTATCCATTTGGAAGTCGGTGAGCCGGATTTTCCGACTCCCAAAATCATAGCGGATACAGCCATCGCAGCTCTTCAAAACGACAAAACCCGCTACACGCACGCCCTTGGGCTTCTTGAACTTCGTCAGGCCGTCTGCGATCACTATTTGATGGAATATGGCGTGACGATTTCACCACAGCAGGTAATGATCTCGACCGGAACATCACCTGTACTGCTTTTTGCGATGCTGGCCATTATCGATCACGGGGACGAAGTGATCGTATCCAACCCCCGTTACCCCTGTTACCAGAATTTTATCCTTGCCTCAGGCGCGAAAATCAAAGAGATTCAAACATACTCGGAAGAGGGGTTTCAGTACCGTCACAAAGATATTCAAAAGAAACTGACACGGCGGACGAAAGGCATCATCATTAATTCTCCATGCAATCCGACCGGCATTGTGATGACCCCGGAACAGCTGAAGGATATCGCCCTGTTTGATGGACAGTATATTATCTCCGATGAAATTTATCACGGACTGGTCTATAAGGACCGGGCACATTCCATTTTGGAGTTTACAGACCGGGCTTTTGTGATCAATGGCTTTTCCAAACTCTATGCCATGACCGGATGGCGCCTTGGGTATCTGATTTTTCCCAAAAAATTCAGTGCCGTCATGCAGCGCATTCATCAGAATTTTATGATTTCAGCCAACGCCTTTATCCAGTGGGCGGGAATTGCCGCGCTGACCCAATCCGGCAAAGACGTTGCCAAAATGGTAAAGACCTATGATGACCGACGACGTTACATGCTTGACCGGCTGAAGGAAATGGGCTTCACGATCCATGTCGAGCCCACCGGTGCGTTTTATGTCTTTGCTGATGGCCGTAAGTTTTTCACCGATTCCTATAAGGAAGCATTCCGGATTACTGAAGAAGCCAAAGTCGGCGTAACCCCAGGTATTGATTTTGGAAGCGGGGGGGAAGGATTCCTGCGCTTCTCCTATGCCACTTCCCTGGAAAATATCAAAGAAGGTTTAAACCGTCTGGAAAAGTACTTGAAAAAGAAAAGCAGTCATTAGAAAATTTTCGAGGCGGCGGCGAAATACCATAGACAAATCCTTGCTATTGTCGTATTTTGTCGGCCGTCAAACTGAAATAATCCGTTGAAGGAGGATATATGACATATAAACACATTGATCTGAAAATTGAAAACCATGTGGCGACGGTCGCGATGGCGCGGGTGGATTCGCTCAACGCTCTTAGTCTTGAGTTTGCTTCGGAAATCGCGGGCTGCTTTCGGGAACTTGGCGCAAATGACGATGTTCGGGCAATCATTTTTTGCAGCAAAGCCCGGATTTTCTGCGCCGGGCTGGATCTGAAAGAAGCGGCCGCCGGCGCAAGCGATAAAATAAAGGTTGTCCTTGACGTGATCAGAAAATCCCAGCCCCTGTTTGACTGCTGCAACTTTATTGAAGAGTGTCCCAAACCGGTGATTGCGGCCGTTCACGGCAAATGCATCGGGGGCGGGCTGGACATGATCTCCGCCAGCGATATTCGTCTCTGCACCAAAGACGCAGTTTTCTGCCTCAAGGAAGCCAACATCGGCCTGGTTGCCGACATGGGCGTTCTCCAGCGCCTGCCGATGATCGTCGGACAGGGCTTCGCCCGCGAGATGGCTTATACAGCGGCCAACTACTCCGCTAGCGATGCGGAAAAGATGGGGCTGGTCAGTCATGTGTATGCCGATCAGGAAAAACTCATGGCTGCCGCGCAGGAACTGGCAGCACAGATTGCAGCCAATGCACCACTGGGTATCAAATACACCAAGGAAGTTCTCAATTTCAGCCGCTATGTCAACGTCTATGAAGGCATGGCGCTGGCGGTCCAGAAAAACGCGGCATTACTGATGTCGGATGATTTGAAAGAGGCCATGATGTCCTTCCTGGAAAGAAGACCTGCCGATTTTAAAGGCAAATAACACATCCATCGCGCAGGTTCAGTGCTTCCATAGGATTGAACCTGCGCGATAATCAAGATGACTCCTTAACAGCCGGTTAACAGATAAACAGCATCTCCCAGAACTTGGGAAGCGGCCATATTTCGTCATCGACAAGGTTTTCCAGCGCATCAACATATTCGCGAAGTTCATCCATCTTAGGCTTGACCTTGACACAGAGGGTTTCCGCCTTTTTCTGCTCGTCCTCTATGGCTTTTGCAGTTTCCACTCTGGCTTGAATGTCTTTGCAAGTCGTATAGATGCTATTGATCAGGTCAAGAATTGTCTTTAAAAGCTCCGCCTGAGACGACAAAACCACTGCTGACCCAAGCGCCTCTTTCGTACGAATGATCGCTTTCGCCAGATCCTTTTGATAGACTACCGCCGCCGGTATGACCTGGCTCATGCAGATATTGTTGAGGCAGTTGACTTCGATTTCCAGATCTTTAATGTAGCGCGCCACGTAGATCATGTAGCGGGATCGAAGTTCCGAATTGGAAAACACTTCATGTTTCTCAAAAAGGCTCAATGCTTTGTCGGTCACTAAAGCTTTCAGCGCACCGGGTGTGTTTTTTTCATTGGGAAGGCCTCTTTTCTTCGCCTCGGCTTCCCATTCCCTGGTATAGTTGTCACCGTTGAAAAGGATCGGTGAAATTAATCTTATTTCGCTTCTTAATACTTCAAAAACCGCCTGATTAATGTTCCTGGTGCCCCTGGCTTTAATCTTTTCAGCCAGCTCATCGATGCTTTCGGCCACCATGGTGTTGAGTGCAAATGTCGGACAGGCGATGGATTGCGACGACCCCACTGCACGAAACTCGAATTTGTTTCCGGTAAAGGCAAATGGCGATGTCCGGTTGCGGTCCGCGTAATCTTTGCTGACCTGAGACAGGGAGGAAATGCCCAGATCAATGATTTCCGCATTGGTCGCTTTGGCCACAGTGCCCTTTTCGATATTCTCCAGGATACGGGTAAGCTGTTCGCCTAAAAAAACGGATATGATGGCGGGCGGCGCTTCATTGGCACCCAGACGATGATCATTTCCGTATGACGCGACGGTGGCCCGCAGGATATCCGAATGTTTATAGACGGCGCGAACCGTGGCAATCAGAAAAACAAGGAACTGAATATTGTCATGCGGCGTCTTGCCGGGATTCAGCAGATTATTGCCCTTGTCATCGGACAGCGACCAGTTAACATGCTTGCCTGAGCCATTGATTCTTGCAAAAGGCTTTTCATGGAGCAGCGCGGCCAGACGATGCTTTTTGGCCACGTATTTGAGCGTCTCCATCACCATCTGGTTGTGGTCCGTGGCAATGTTGGCTTCCTCATATACGGGAGCGATCTCATACTGGCTTGGCGCGACTTCGTTGTGGCGCGTCTTGGCCGGAATGCCGAGCTTGTAGAGTTCTTCCTCCACATCATGCATAAATGACGAGATGCGTTCCTTGATGCTCCCGAAATATTGATCCTCCAGTTCCTGACCCTTCGCCGGTGGAGCGCCGACAACCGTTCTTCCGCCCAGCACCAGATCCTGGCGCTTGTAATAATAATCCATGTCAACCAGAAAATACTCCTGCTCCGCCCCCAGATTGACATGGACTCTTTTCACATTTTTCGCGCCCAGCAGTTTGAGCATGTTTATCGCGCTTTTGTTAATAGCGCGGAGTGAACGCAAAAGCGGCGTTTTTTTATCCAGCACCTCGCCGGTATAAGAAATAAAGGCCGTCGGAATACACATTGTTGTGGAAATGCCGTTTCGCTTGATAAAAGCAGGCGAGGACATGTCCCAGGCCGTATAACCGCGTGCTTCAAACGTTGCGCGGATTCCGCCGGAGGGAAAAGAAGATGCGTCGGGTTCTCCCTGCACCAGCTGCTTGCCGGAAAAACGTTCAATGACCGTACCGGGACCATTTGGATCGGCAAACGCGTCATGCTTTTCGGCCGTGGTGCCGGTCATCGGCTGAAACCAGTGCGCAAAATGCGTTGCTCCCTTCTCAATCGCCCATTCTTTCATGGCATGGGCAACGACATTGGCCGTCTCGGCATCAAGGGCTTTATCCTCGTTGATCGACTGCATTAATTTTTTATAGACATCTTTGGGAAGCTTCTCTTTGATGACCGCTTGATTAAAGGTATCTTCGCCAAAATACTGCGATACGGGAACAAACTTTTCTTTTTCGATAACGTATTGTCTTTCCGCCGCGATGGTTGGATTGCTTTTTTTCATCGTTTCGTCATCCTTAATCAGAATTTAATATTCTTTACTCTAAAGGCGCATTTTCCGCAAGCTCCCAAACACCTTTCCGACCGGCACACGGATATCCGGACGGGAATATAAAAACATCATCCATCAAACATCGAAGCAAGCTGCGGAGAATTAACGCTCGTCCCGCGCCAGAGGGATTAGGGATAAAAAACGGTTATTGATTTAGAATGATTATCTGCTAACATATTATATATTAAGTGATTCACGAGCAAAAGGTAGAAACGGCATGGAAACCATTTTCTCGGTAGCGATTGGCATAGGGCTTGCGGCGGCCTGTGGTTTCAGGATTTTCGTCCCCTTGCTGATTTTGAATCTCGCGGCATTGTCCGGACATCTTACTCTGCCTGCTGATTTTGCCTGGTTAGGCGGCACTTACGCAACCATGGCCTTTGCCACGGCAACGGTTCTTGAAATCATCGGTTATTATATTCCCTGGCTTGATCATGTGCTGGATACCATCGCGACCCCCGCAGCGGTCGTTGCCGGAACAGTGGCCACAGCTGCGGTGATCACCGATATTTCCCCTTTTCTGAAATGGACGATGGCCCTGATTGCCGGAGGCGGAATAGCGGGACTGGTTCAGGCATCAACGGTTGCCGTGCGCGCAAAATCATCCATCGCGACCGCCGGCACAGCCAATCCGATCTTTTCCACTATGGAGCTGGCCGGCTCCATTATCGTCGCCCTGCTTGCGGTTTTTGTTCCGATTCTGGGCCTCGTTCTCATTGGAATATTTTTTATCTGGGTCGTACGGAAAATACTAAAGCGCGTGTTCAAACAAGCAAAAAGCCCACCCTGAGAGACTTTTTAAAACAGCTATTCAGCCCCCACACTTTGTAAAAAACATAAAGTCGAAGAGATTTGTTTCAGGTCTGTGATGAATTTTGTTTTTCAGCCAGGTCCCGCAGGTGATGAGCATATTGCATATCGAGTCTGGTGGTATGGTTAAAAATCCACTCTTTCAGAAAAACGATCATTTTCGCGCCAAGCTCTTCATCACCCCGCTCATAGTCATGCAAAAAAGCCCGGACTTTATCGGTGAATTCCCGATGCTCGCGGCTGTGCTTCGTATAACCGGGATAGTTGGACTCCATCATGACTATGCTCTCCTGCTTGAAATGGACAGACAAATAATGGACAAGATCGCGGATAACGGGCAGTAAATTTTTCGAGCCCATTTCAATTTCATCAGTTAGATCATTGACAATGTCAAACAGCTTTTGATGCTGCTGATCAAGAATTTCCACTCCGACACTGTATTGCGGTTCCCACTTGAGGTACGAGCTTTTGTTCATGATGCTTTCTCCAGGCTGTTTGTATGATAACAGAAATTTTTTATTTCATCCAGAATGTTTTTACTGAAATATTCAAATTTATTCACTTTTACGTCCTTATGCGTCGCATGGGCCATACACTTCCACACGGCAGTATTCCTGAAACCCCGCCTGCCGGTAAACATGCAAACCATCGGGAGAGGATTGAAGAGTGGCATATTGCGCTCCTGCCTGTCTCGCGGCTCTCATGGTCGATCGTGTAATGGCAAGGCCGATTCCTTTTTGCCTGAATTCAGCAAGCGTGGTAACAAAATAAATGCCGGCGGTATTCTCGTGCAGAAAAAGCAGCGATGTCGCCACGGGCTGTTCGTTGAAATAAGCCAAAAAAAATTTCTGGGGTGAACCGGTCGTGAGATTGAATGTCCCCACAAAGTGATGATACTGATGCTGAGTTTCCGGTGGAAAATCAAATCCCGCAAACGAAACCTTCTCCCACAGGCCTAATGTTTCCTCGTTTTGAACCTGCACGATCCGCAGACCATGATTATTGGTGTCGGGTTCAGGACGGCTCAAATCGGCAAGCATGCACGGGATGCTGTCTATGAAAGTAAATTCTGCAGCTTGAAGAATATCGCTGGTCACCTGTGACCGGCCCCGGGGAAATACCCAGCACCAGAAAGGGAGGCCGGACTTCTGAAAATTTATTTTAATATCTTCAATAAATCTGAGGTCGTCCTGAATCAGAGGCTGTTCGTTCCAAACCATGTTGAGATCGGCAGATTCTATGCCCGTCTTCATTGCCCGGAAAGAACCCATCCGGTAAAGCGAAGAATTAAGTCCGCCCCAGTAGCGGCCATTGGCGAAAAAAGTATTTTCAATAATGGGAATAATGGACATGACGTCTTCAGACAGGTACTATTCGATTATGAGGCAATTCTGGCAAGTTTCATCCAGCTTACGTTTTCCCAGTCTCGATTGACGGATGAGGTGTTTTCCGCTGCCGGGCTCAATCCACACTTCAAAGCAAAATAGCGATGAAGTGCCAGGCAACCGGTCAATTCAGGGTGAAAAACGGTCACTAAAATTCCCTCGCTTTCCGCCGCGGCAATATAATCATCCATCCGAAGCAGAACACGGACATCGCTTCCTGCCTGAAGAATTTTCGGCGCACGGATAAATGTCAGAGGAATCGGATCAGCGGATATCGCTTCAATGAGCGCTTCACTTGTAAAGCTGTCGAGCTGGCTGCCGAAACTGTTGCGTTCGATTTCCATATCGATCAGCCCCAGACAGGGTTGGTCGCCGACTACCCGGTTTGCCAACAGAATGGCCCCCGCGCAGGTTCCCCAGATTTTCATGCCTCTCCCGTAATGCTGCCGGATAACCTCTTTCAACTCAAAAATCGAAAGAAGACGCGCCAGGCATGTGCTTTCGCCGCCGGGAACGATCAGACCCGCAAGGTCCGCAAAATCCGGCGGTTGTTTGACTCGTGCGTAGGGAATGCCCAATCGTTCCAGATGCTCCAGATGCTCGTGGACGCCCCCCTGTAAATCAAGAACACCGAT
>JAQVLL010000276.1 GCA_028704195.1 Smithellaceae bacterium | reverse complement strand
TCTTTGAAACATCGATACCAACGAAAGATTTAGACATGTGGTTACCCTCCCTTGCAAATGCGAGCTCCAAAATGGGCTCTGGCGACTGTACGGGTTATACACATTACATCAGGCAACGATCTTGCTTTTCACGGTCTTTAAGACCCAGGAGCAGACGATCTGTTACCTGACCTTGCACATTATTACGTGCTCTGTCTTTCTAACATATCGACTGTTACTAAACATATTTTTAATATACAAGGATAAAGGTTCAAGGCCAAAGGAAAAAAGCAGGATAAATCAAACTTTCACCTTTAGCCTTGCTCCTTGTACCTTATAAAAAGAAAGGCAAAGATATGACGAACATCATCAACCGCGACACCATCGGAGACATGGCCCGTAGAGCCGCAACGAAATACGGAGACAAAACCGCAATTATTTTCCGTGATCTTAAACTGTCATTTTACGATCTGGAACGGGAGGCAAGACGTTTTGCCAATCTGATGACCAGCTACGGAATCAAAAAAGGGGACCGGGTAGCGATCTACGCATACAACTCCCACTACTACCCCATCAGCATGATCGGCCTTGCCAAAATCGGCGCGATCCAGGTACCCATCAACTACATGCTCAACGCCGAGGAGATCGCCTATATCATAAACCATTCGGGATCCCGGATCTTCATTGTGGAGGATGTCCTCTACCCGATTATCGCCAAGGACCAGAACAAATTCTCCATCGTTGAAAAATGGGGATTTATTCCTCTGGGGGATTCAAGTGTTCCTGACGGATTCTTCAACATGATCTCGGAAATGGAAACAATGCCCTACGACGAGCCGCAGGTGGAGGTAAGCGCGGAAGATATCGTTCAGATTCCCTACACAAGCGGGACGGAGTCCAAGCCCAAAGGCGCGATGCTCTCGCACCGATCGCTCATGTCCCAGTATCACAGCTGTATTTTCGACGGCCAGTATGACTCTTACGATGTCAGTCTTCATGCACTTCCCCTGTTCCATTGCGCCCAGCTCCACTGTTTCCTCATGCCCTACCTGTATATCGGGGCCACGAATGTCATCATGCACAAGGCAGACCCGCTGGAGATGATCAGACTCATTGAAAAGTATCAGATCACCCATATGTTCGCCCCGCCCACGGTATGGATCGGGATTTTGAATCATCCGGAATTTAAAAACTATAACCATGCGAGCCTGAAAAAAGCCGCTTACGGGGCAAGCATCATGCCGGTGGAAATCATCAAGCAGTTGTCCGTTACATTCCGCAACCTGAAACTCTGGAACTATTACGGCCAGACCGAGATGGGACCGGTGGCCACCATTCTAAAACCGGAAGATCAGCTGCTCAAACCGGGCTCTGCAGGACAACCCGTTCTGAATGTAGAAACCCGGCTGATGGATGATGACGGAAAATTCGTCCCGGTAGGAACCGTGGGAGAGATTGTTCACCGGTCCGGCCATGTCATGACCGGCTATCTCAACGACCCGGAAAAAACCGCCGACGCTTTCCAGTTCGGCTGGTTCCACAGCGGCGATCTGGGACGCTTTGACAGCGACGGCTATCTGTACGTCGTCGACCGCAAGAAAGACATGATCAAAACCGGCGGTGAAAACGTGGCTTCCCGCGAAGTCGAAGAGGTGCTTTACCGGTATCCCGGCATCGAGGAACTGGCTGTCATCGGACTGCCCGACCCGAAATGGATTGAAATTGTGGCGGCTGTGGTTGTCCCCAAAAAAGGCGTCTCTCTTGAAGAAAAAGAAGTAATCAATTATTGCAAGAGCAACCTGGCGGGATTTAAATGCCCGAAGAAAATATTCATCGCCGATAAACTACCTAAAAACCCGTCCGGGAAAATATTAAAGCGCGAGTTGAAAGAAGCGTACAGCGGATCATAAACGCAGCCGGGGCACGCCCCTTCAATTTTTTTTACAACAGGAAACATCATGAACGGTGAATTTACATCCATTGGCGAACTCGCCAAAATTCTGGACATGAGCCAGCGGACGATCCGCTATTATGAAGAAATCGGTCTACTCAATTCTATCAAAAGGATTGAGGGAGGCAGACGAATTTATACCGAGGCTGATCTCAGGCGTCTGAAACTGATCAAGCGCCTCAAGATCATGGGCATGACGCTTTCCGAAATGCAGGAACTCGAAGCCATGTGGACCTATGAAAAATCCAATGAAAAAATTCTCAAAAGGCTTCTGGAGCTTCTGGGCAATCACTTGAAAAGACTCGATGAACGCATCGCCGATCTGGACATTCTGCGCCATGAAATCATAGAGTACCAGGAAAGAATACAGGCAAAGATCGAGAAGTAATTCCAGTCCGGCATTCTCTATTCAACGGGACCATCCTCTCCGCTTACTTTCTCCCTTCACTTCTAATGCCAACTTGCATGTAGTTGCCACTCTGAAATTGGCAACTACTTGCGACTTGGCATAAAATATCCATTGCCTGTAACACAGGCCTTCGGTATAATTTCAAATAGACTGAACATAACGTCACGAAGTATGACTTTTTCCTGGAAATAAGAATCCACTGGAAAAACAAAAGACTGGACATGACATGACAAAAGGGGAAAGGGATTTACGTCCCTATATTAAAGGGGTTCTAGACTGTGACCGGCGGATGCTGGCGAAGACAATCACCCTGATTGAAAGCTCTTTACCTGCCGATCAGGAATCATCCAGGCAAATCCTGGATGCGTTGATGCCATACACGGGCAAAGCGCTGCGCATTGGCATCACGGGACTGCCGGGCGCGGGCAAAAGCACTTTTATCGAAAGCTTCGGAACCCTGCTGACCGGCAAAGGCTACAGGGTTGCCGTTCTGGCAGTCGATCCCAGTTCGCCAAAAACAGGCGGCAGCATTCTGGCCGACAAGACCCGGATGGAAAAACTGGCAATCAATGAAAAGGCTTTTATCCGCCCCTCCCCTTCAGGGAAAACACTGGGCGGTGTGGCGCGAAAAACGCGTGAAACGATGCTGGTGTGCGAAGCGGCAGGTTTTGACGCAGTCATGATTGAAACCGTCGGCGTGGGACAATCGGAGGTCACGGTTGCTTCCATGGTTGATTTTTTTCTGGTGCTGATGATCGCCGGAGGTGGTGATGAACTTCAGGGCATGAAGAAAGGAGTCCTGGAACTGGCCGACGCGGTGGCGATCAACAAGGCAGACGGTGACAACATTGAACGGGCCGGAATGGCGCGCCACCAGTATGAAACGGCTTTTCATCTTCTTTCACCAGTCAGCCTCAGCTGGTCTCCGCCGGTTGTGACATGCAGTTCCATTACGACGGACGGACTGGATAACATTTTAGAAATCATACTCGACCATCGTGAAAAAATGACGGCAAGCGGTGAACTGCAAAAAAAGAGAAAAGAACAGGACTGTGAATGGTTAAAATTTATGGTTCGCGAAGGTGTGCAGGAGTGGTTTTATAACAGCCCGGCGGCTGACGTGCTGGCTGAATCGATGAAGGATGTGGAAGCGGGCATAGTCACACCAACCACAGCCGCCGCACGGGTGTTGGATTGTTTGAAAGGACGGAAGTTTTAGGACTTAAGACTTAAGACTTAAGACTTAAGGCTAAAGGTTCAAGGCAAAAGGATCAAGGATAAAACAGTGTGCAAAGAACACCTTGTTTTCCTGTAGAAAATTCCCGATTGGCTCTTAAACAGTCACTCGCAAACAGGTCGCGAAGGTAAACACTTTCCTGCATGAAACACGAAATAAGCAACAATATAATATAAGGAGATTTTAATCATGAAGGTTTTGAAGATTGATCACATTGGAATTGCGGTAAAGAACCTTGCGGAAAGTGCAAAGCTCTATGAAATGCTCGGCATTCAGTCAACCGGTTCGGAACTGGTGGCCGAGCAGAAAGTAAAAGTTTCATTCTTCCCGGTGGGGGACTCTGAAATCGAACTT
>JAQVLL010000275.1 GCA_028704195.1 Smithellaceae bacterium | reverse complement strand
GGTGGTTCTGTCCAGCTTCGATCCGGTCCGGCGTGAAGTGGCCCGCATCTCACTGGAAAGGCTCATTCAGGATGGCCGCATTCATCCCGGCCGAATTGAGGATATTGTCAAAAAAGTGGAAAAGGAGGTAGAGCAGATCATCCGGGAAACGGGTGAAAAGGCGTCCTTCGACTGCGGCGTCCATGACATTCATCCCGAGATCATCAATATGCTGGGTGCTCTGAAATATCGCACCAGCTATTCGCAAAATGTTCTGCAGCATTCCATTGACGTGGCTTATCTGACCGGTCTGATGGCAGCGGAACTCAAAATGAACATCAAGGAAGCCAAACGGGCAGGACTTCTGCATGATATCGGCAAGGCGGTGGACCATAAAATTGAAGGGACGCACGCGGCTATCGGCGCCGATTTCGCCAAACGCTACGGTGAAAATCCGCGCATTGTTCAGGCGATTGCCACTCATCACGATGACGGTCGAAACAACACGCTTCTGGGTGTGCTTGTTCAGGCGGCAGACACCCTGTCGGCGGCCCGTCCCGGTGCCCGCCGTGAAATGCTGGAAACGTATGTTCAGCGCCTGGAAGAGCTCGAAAAGATCGCTCATTCTTTTAACGGTGTTGACAAGTGCTTTGCCATTCAGGCAGGACGCGAAATCCGGATCATGGTGGAAAATGAAAAGATTTCCGATAATGATACCGTGATGCTGTGCAATGACATTATCAAGAAAATTGAAAATGAGCTTACTTATCCGGGACAGATCAAGGTGACGGTTATCCGCGAGACCCGAGTGTCCAATTTTGCCAAGTAGACGTGGCGGGAAAATCAGGCAGTATAATGAAGATTTTGTTTATCGGGGATATTGTCGGCAAACCGGGACGGAGGGCGGTCAAAGAATTACTTCCGTCGCTGGTCGCCGGGCATGATGTTGACATGGTCATTGCCAATTGTGAAAATGCGGCCGCCGGTTTCGGTGTTACAAGAGAGGTTGTAGAAGAGCTTTATGACTCCCATATTGACGTGCTGACGTCCGGCAATCATATATGGGATAAAAAAGAAGTTATGGAGTTTATCGATGATTACGAATCACTGATTCGTCCCGCCAATTACCCGGCGGGTGTCCCGGGAGCAGGTTCAGTGCTCATGCCGACGGCTTCAGGCCAGTATGTCGGTGTTTTGAATCTGGCCGGACGTATTTTCATGCAACCGGTGGAATGCCCCTTTACCGTGGCCAAAAAAGAAATTGCCCGCCTGAAAAGCCGGACCAGCATTATCATCGTCGATATCCACGCAGAGGCGACATCGGAAAAGAAAGCGCTCGGGTGGTATCTGGACGGTGAGGTGTCAGCGGTTCTGGGGACGCATACGCATGTTCAGACCGCAGACAATGAAGTCCTGCCGAACGGAACGGCTTATATCAGCGATGCAGGGATGACCGGACCCTTTGATTCCGTGATCGGTGTAAAGAAAGACACCATTATCGAAAGATTTTTAACGCAGATTCCCAACAGGTTTGATGTGGCCAAAAATGATATACGCCTGCAGGGGGTCGTGATCGATATTGACGGGCAAAGCGGTAGCGCCAATGCCATCGAGAGGATCAGCGTCAAGCTTAATCAATAGCGGAGGCACCAGATGAAAAGCGCTTATGAAATATTAAAGGAGCGGGGTTTCATCGAGCAGGTAACCGATGAGGCTTTGATCTCCGGACTTTTTGCCGGGGGACCCGTAACCTGCTACACTGGATTTGATCCTACAGCCGCGAGTCTACATATTGGCAGTCTTGTGCCTATCATGGCGCTGGCGCATATGCAGAAAAACGGAAACCGTCCCATTGCACTTGACGGCGGAGGAACCGGACTGATCGGTGATCCCAGCGGCAAGACGGAAATGCGCCAGGTGCTCAGTCGTGAGCAGATTGACTACAACGCCCAGAGTATCGGCAGGCAGCTTTCCCGTTACCTGGATTTTTCAGAAGGGCATGCTCTGCTACTCAATAATGCCGACTGGCTCACCAAAATCAATTACATTGAATTCCTGCGCGATATCGGGCGGCATTTCAGCGTCAACCGGATGCTGGCAGCGGAAAGCTATAAAATCAGGCTGGAGAAGGGGTTGAATTTTATCGAGTTCAACTACATGATCCTCCAGGGCTACGACTTTCTGTATCTCTTCCAGCGTTACGGCTGCGTCCTGCAGATGGGAGGGAATGACCAGTGGGGCAATATGCTGGCCGGCACCGAACTCATCCGTAAAATTGAAGCAAAAGACGCGCAGGCCGTTACTTTTCCCCTGATTACCACTTCCCTGGGGCACAAGATGGGCAAAACGGAAAAGGGCACCATTTGGCTTGATGGAAGCCTGACCGCGCCCTACGAATATTACCAGTACTGGGTCAACTGTGACGATGCCGATGTTGAAAGGTTTTTGAAACTGTTTACCTATTTGCCACTGGAAGATGTTGCCGTGGTCAAAACGCTGGCCGACGCAAGACTCAACATGGCCAAAACAGTACTGGCCTATGAAGCGACCAAAATCACGCATGGCGCGGATGCTGCCAGGGCGGCCTGGCGTTCGTCGATGGAAGCTTTCCACGCTAGTCCTGTTGATGCGGATCTTTTCGAGTCAAGCGACATCCCGCGCGAAGCGCCTCAGTCCGATACCTCTGCTATTCCCCGTTATGCGGTTTTAAGAAAAGATTTGGACGCGGGTCTCCTGATATCGTCTTTATGCGCCAAAGCGGGGCTCACGCAGTCTATGTCGGAAGCCAAACGCCTCATCGATCAGGGAGGTGTTTATGTCAACGAGCAACAGGTAAAAACAATTGACGAAAAACTGTCGATCGATGATTTTTCCGGCGGCAGCGAACTCCGCATCCGCAAGGGGAAGAAGAAGTATCTCATCGTGGAACTAGGAGATTAGACTATAGACTGTAGCCTTTTAGGTAAAAAGATAGGCGCAACGCGCCTCACAAAAGCACCTGTCCGCCTAATAGTCTACAGCCTAACAGCCTACAGTCTTTATTGTTTTTCAAGGAATGGAAGCGGTTTGTCCAGCCGGTAAACCAGCGCTTGGCAGGTGGCCAGCAGTTTCCCCGAGTCTTCCGTGGCGCGGATATCGTACGTGGCGGTTCTTCTGGTTTTATGGATTTCCCTGGCTTCAGCTGTAAGCAGAGCGCCTTTTGCCGGTGAAGCCAGATAATTGATGTTCATATTGAGAGCCACGGCCATGGTGCCGTGTGAGTTGGAAGCAACCTCAAATGCTGCATCCATCAGAGAAAAAATTGCCCCGCCATGGGCCATGCCAAAAATATTTTCCAACTCACCGGTAAAACGCATTTCAACCCTGGCAAAGCCTTCCTGCATCTGTAGCAGTTTCAAGCCCAATTTCCCTGCATAAGGTTCTTTCTCTATTCGATTAAATATGGCCTTTTTTACTTTTTCGTCCATGGGCATTTCCAGACAGATGTAGAATGATAAATAACCTATACATGATGTCCGCGCTTTATGTCAAAACAAAGATAGGATAGAATAAACACGCAAATGAAAAAGTGCCCGGTTCAAGGCAAACCGGGCACTTTTTGATCAATGAACAATGTTCCAGAGGGTATTCTTAAAGCACTCTGACAGCCACGATTCCATCGATAGACTGGATCTTTTTTACCAGGTCAGAATTGGCATCGCCATCCACGTCGATGATGTTATAGGCTATGTTGCCTTTGCTTTTGTTGATCATGTCGGCGATGTTGAGATTATTGTCCGCCAGCATGCGCGTGATCTTCTCGATCATTCCGGGCTCGTTCCTGTTCGAAATTGTAAGCCTGGCCTTGTCCGACCGTTCCAGCGAACATTCCGGGAAATTGACGGAGTTCTTGATGTTTCCGTTCTCCAGAAAGTCCATAATCTGCATAGTAGCCATAATCGCACAGCTTTCCTC
>JAQVLL010000274.1 GCA_028704195.1 Smithellaceae bacterium | reverse complement strand
ACCTCCATAATAGAGATTACTGCGTTCCTCGGCATGGTAGTAGTTAATAATATCACGGATGGCTCCCTTGCAGTTTGAACAGGGGGCGCATACATATTTAGGCATCTCACGAGGCTCGTTTTGAAAAGCCTCGAGGATCTGCAAAAATTTTTTCCGGGAACTGATCTGGTTGCGCCAGTCGGTAAAATTGTATCCAGACATGATGGCAAACCCCGATCCGCCGCCGCAGCAGTAATTATCCACACCGTGCGGCGTCATTTCCCGGAAACACGGCGCAATTTTTCTTAAGATTCTTCGCTGGGGTTCTACGATGCCCATGGACCGTACGGCATTGCAGGGGTCATGCAGGGTAATGGGGAAATTATTTTTCCGGGGATCTAAGTTTAATTTCCCGCTTTTGACGATTTCCTCCATTGTGACCAGACAGGATTCGCGGGGAATATTCAAATCCCCCGTCAGCAAGCGATCGGCGGTCTCGATGAGCGCCTTGTGCGCATGGCCGCATTCTCCAACAACAATCTTTTTGACTCTGAGCCTGCGTGCAATTTCAGCGTGCCGGGTGGCAACGCGCGACAATTGAACATCATCATACCACAGGCCGTAGTTGACAGCGTCATAGCCGACTTCTTCAGAAGATAAGGTCCAGGAAATGCCGGCGGCCTGAAAAATGATGGCAAAGGCCCCGACATTTTCCGGCCAGGAAAGGATCTCTCCTGCATTGTGAATCAGCAGAATATCCGCTTCTTCAACGTCCCATGGGATATCAACTTTATAACCCGTAATTTCTTCCATCTCCTCCTGAATGAATTCCATGCTGTCCTTGGCAGCCGGGGGTTTCATTCCGGTTGTCGAACCGACCCGTAAATGCTGAACGGTCCCTTGTTCATGGAGTTCCTTGGGAGCAATGCCCATCTCCTGCGAGAAAAGTTTTCGGATTTCGTGATTAATGAGACCGTTATCAACGCCGATGGGACAAACCGTGGCACAACGCCGGCATTCCGTGCAGCGATAGGATAACTCCGCCAGACGCGCAACGGCCGTCCAGTTGAGATCGATGTCACCGGTCAGTTTGGAAATGATCTTTCCGCCGGGCTTTACATATTTCCGGTAAATTCGGCGCAGAACCTCCGAGCGAAAGATGGGCCGGTAAATCTCCTTGCGGCCGCTCATCTCATACACGGGACACGCATCGGAACAGGTGTGACATTTGGCGCAGTGTTCCATCGAAAGAATCAGCGGCTGTATAAACGTCCAGTTGTTTTCCTTTTCAAAAAGCTTTTTCAGACCTGAGAGAAACTGGCGGATCAGAGCTTCTTCTTCCTCTTTGCTTGCAGGTCTGGGAATGCCGATGGCCGCGGTGTCGTCCAGGGAGGATTCAACATTTTTAATTTTTTCAGGTTTCAAAGGCACCAACACTGTCTGATTGAAATCTTCATAAGGAGGCGGTAGGGGCGTAAGCTCGCCCGGCTCAATGTGACACAGGCAGTTGGACGCATTGGCGATATCGGAGGGTTTCAGAGATGTCTTCATTTCGTCTCCCTGGAAGCCGAAGACGCAATATTTTTCCAGGACTTTTGTCCGTCCGCTCCAACGTGTTTTGCCTGCCAGGTCGGTTTTAGTTCAAGATTCTTTATGACGGCGGCTTCAATCCGTCCCCCCCGGCTGTTTGGAACATCATCCCATTTGACATTGTGGTAGAGGAAAAACTTCATGAACATGTGAGACATGTGCGTCATCGGAATATAGGCAATTAGGAGCGATGCCAGCACGATAGTTGAGGCCCCGCAGATGCTTTGACCCGGCACATAGGCAGTTCTGGAAGCGCCCGCTGTCAGAAGGCCGAGAATATAATCTCTGGCTCCGTTCAGGGAAGGATCGACGGACAAGGAGGTCAGCAATGCGGAAAGGAAAAAAAGGAGGATAAATATGATATTGAAGTAGTCGGTAACTGTCGAATAGGATTTTAATGCCCGGTCGGTCAACCGCCTCATGAGCATTCCCATACTGCCGACGGTTCCCGCAATCATTCCGATCCAGCCAACAACAATGATCAGCCCGGAAAGCAACGTTTCAACCATACCGCCCGCAGCAAATACCGAAGATCCCCATAATGTAAAAAAGGCCTGGAACAGTAAAAGTACAAAAGTGGCAAGCATTAAATACAATCCCAAATGAAAAGGAAAGGATACGTACCAGAGGCTTCTGTTTTCCTTCCACAGGCCTCTGAGGAACAGTATTTCCGGTACCATGTATTTGAGCTCGTTCAAGCGAGAGGGTTCATATTTATTTTTCCACCAATCCACTTTTTCCATGTAAGACCCACCGTAAAAAGCCCTTTCGGCTGTCTCATGCTGAACCGGGTAGATTTCCCAGCGGACATGCATTGGAAGAGCGGCCTGTCTGTATATCAGATACACGCCAGCCAGCGTGAACACAGCGATGCAAAAATATGTCAAAATATAAAATCCCATAGGATGATTCCCCCGGTCACCTGATCACCGGTGACCGGCATTTCGTTTTTTCGCAAGGATTCTCTGATGCGGCGGCTATGCCACTCTATCAAAGAAGGACATGGCGTATCCAATCACACGCAACCTGTTGGTTTCGAAAGTCCCGCCAGCTTGCAGGCGCCTTTAGCCGGACCGGTTGGAAAAAGCTCATAGAGCTTTTTCATGTCAATCTTCAGGTCCTTGCAGATCTTCCGGATCATCGGCGCAATGCCGAACTGCTGGAAATAATCGCGCAGGTAGTTGATCACCCGCCAGTGTTCTTCCGTCAGCTCTCCTTCAATCTCTTCCGTATGGGCGTAAGCATTGGCAAATTCTTCGCTCCATTTGTCGAGTTCCTGCAGAAATCCATCTTCATCCACTTCATACGTTTTGCCTGCTAATTCAATCTGCGGCATAATTAAAAACCTCCTCTTTTAATGATCTTATTTTGTGGTCCGCCCATCCGCCTGCAAACGGAGTCACGTCGGGCCTGTCCAGGACACCGGTGCGGGCTTGATTTGTTTTTGCCTGGCGATACTCTCTGGCTCTGTCGATGAGGGCATCGGCCCATCCGGGCGTCCCCAGGGCGTGCACATGCGTGAAGCCCCCCAGGATGTTATTTCTGCATAGCCCTTCGCGCCGGCCGTCGATGCCGGTACCCTTCAACACGCTGAAAGCGGTGCGCGCGTTGCTGCCCCGGAAAGACAGGATCCGGCAGTAATGAAATTCGTGGCCGGTGATCGTCTGGCCAACGGGGAAAAAAGGATTCTCCTGATCGGCAGCAAGCTTCGTGTAACCATGGCCTTGCGGACGCTTTTCCAGGCAAAACGCCGCCGGAAGTGCGCCGACCATTGGGTAGCAATTGTCGCCAATCGAAAGGGATTCGCCCAGGTAGACGAAGCCCCCGCATTCCGCATAAATCGGCAGCCCCGCTTCGCCGGCTTTTTTCACGGAATGACGGAAGGATTCATTGGCGGCAAGTTCTCCGGCCTGCGTTTCGGGAAACCCGCCGCCGATGTACAGGGCATCAACAGGCGGCAACGTTTTCTGCGTAAGGGCGCTTATCAAAATAACCCGGATACCACGGTCGTTGAGCGCTTCAATGTTATCCTCATAGTAGAACTGAAACGCAGGGTCCCTGATGACGCCGATGGTGATGGGATCATCAACCGTTTCGTAAGAGCGTGTTGGCTTGGGAAAGGCATCAATCTTCCAGGGTGCGGCGCTTCGTGCGACATCGAGCAGAGCGGGGATGTCCAGGTAGTCGCGGGCCATGGCGCACGCCCGGTCGAGTGCCTGATGGATGGAGTTGTGCTCGTCGGGGGGAACAAGCCCCAGGTGCCGCTGAACAAAAGGCAGGTCCGGCAGGCGCGGTACAATTCCGTAAACGGGCAGGCCGGTGGAGTCTTCAATGGACCGGCGGATGACGGAGGCATGACGCTGCC
>JAQVLL010000008.1:6568-15760 GCA_028704195.1 Smithellaceae bacterium | reverse complement strand
GACGGGCAGGGGCAGGAGCGGCTCCAGTTCAAAAGGCAGGGTCTTTTTGATTTTACCCTCGTCGTGAAAAGGCAGCTGAACCTGCCGGAACATCACGTCGGAAGGCGGCAGCGAAACAACGCAGCGAATCCTTGACGGCTCGCCGGGCAGGATCATCCCCGCCATTTTTTCCATTGCCGCGTCCAGATCAACGCCTTCTTCCAGACGCACCGTTTCGGCAGCAATCACACGCAAGGCCGAATGGCTTCTGGGGATGGCCAGCACGGCTTTGACGGCATCCGTACCAATATCCAGGCCAAGAATCATTTCCGGCATTAATCCTGCCTCCAGCTCATGATTTTCAAAGGTGAACGCTGGAGAACACCCATGATGTCCTGCGTCATCTTATCACGCACACCGGTTGTGTAAATCTTGAAATAATTGCTTTTCGCCACGTCGATCAACCCCGCTTTGATTGTGATGCCCCCCATACCGGAAACATTTTTATACCATTCAATGGAGGACAGATCATGGTTTGTATTTTTCCGATACTCATCGATTCGATCAGCTAATTCATCCGTGATCTCCGGAGAAAGGGCGCGCAGAACCATTTTGGGCGCAGTATTGATGCTGATGACTCCCGTGCCGTAAATGGTCAAAAACTGCGCCAGGGCGGGTGTTTTTTTTGTTCCGCCAAAAAGTTCATCTGTCATGCCCTTTACCATAAGCAATTCCTCAATGCAATCCAGCGGCGCGTTTTTCGCGGTATAGGGAACAGACAATGATGAGTAGTAGGAGCTTTCCGCTCCCATACCGCTGATCTCCTCATTGTCATCCACCCAGTCAATGATGGCGTCCACAATTTCCGCCGCTTTTGCTTCCTCCAGATCAAATTCCTTCTGTTTCAAAAGCCGCAGCAGGACCTCTTTGATGTCGTTATTCACCGTGCCGCCGGTCACAAGCTTGTTGAGCGGAATTTTCCCTTTTTCGTCTTCAATTCTGACAATAAACGATCCGTTGTCAAACAATGCCTTGGACTGGGCGGACAAAACCTCGGCCTGCGCCCAGTCATCGCGCAGGGTTTCATATTCGTTTTTTGAATCCGCCAGCAGGGCGGCGGCGGCGTAAAAACCTGATTTGGCAATATATACAAGCTTAAGACCGTCGCCGGTATTGAACGCGTGATAGATATCGGCGCGCGACGACCGGTTCAACTCCAGTGCAGCAGCCACCAGGATGCTGAGAATCAGAATAACGGTGATCAGCGCAATGCCGGAATGACTGTGAAAGATTCTTTTAAAATAATTCATTTTCTCACCGGGATAAACACTTTTGTCGCAAACCTGTAGGGCTTATCGGTGTCACGGCCATTGGCCAGCAAAAGCTCAATTTGAATCACGGCAGGCGGCCTGCCTTTTTGCGACTCCGAAGAAGATTCCGTATCCCAGGAGTCCTGCTCGTCTCCGCTTTCATTGTAAAATTTAAAATTCAGGGCCTGAAGATCCCGGCATAGGATAATCCCTCCTTCGGCTTTCTCCTTCAGATCCGGTTTGGCCCGGGCAACATCGGAACGCCAGAGCGAAAAACCACCGTTTTTATCCTCACGGACATAATAGCCGATTGCCGCCGGAGAGCCGGAAACCTCCCCCTCATCAAAAACGAGATGGGCTGCAGACCAGAAAGTAATCGCTTCAAAGCTGCGTACGCCAATGCTGCCATCTTCCGACTGCAGCACGAAGGCACCTTTGGAACGCTGCAGCGAGGTCAAATCTCTGCTCATTCTATCCAGTGTCACGCGTGCCATCTGATAGACGCGGGAATCGTCGCCCAGCTCCCTAATGTTGGTCAATACACCGCTGTACGCGGCATAGATCGTCGTCAGGACAATGCCAAGGATCGAGATGGCAATCAAAAGCTCCAGGAGCGTGAAACCATGCGGGCAGGAATGATGTGCGGTCGGCTGGACGGACATGATTCACTTCCCGCCTGTCCTGTAGAGAACAAGCTGATAGTTTCCACCCGTTGTCAAAACTTTATTAAAGACATTGACCTCGATTTTTTTCAGTCTGGCAATTTGCGTGTCCGTCACCTGGATGGTCCAGCCATAAGCGGGATAGTCCGGGGCAAAATCTCCATCCTGGCTTTTAGTGTCAATGAATTGATCCGCTTCAATTTCCGCCATTTTGCGCTGAGCCAGAAGCGACGCCGTAGTGAGAAAACGCGCCTCGCCGGCCATGGAGATGCTCTGCGACTGCATGTAAAAAACCGCCACAAGGGCCATGGCCAGGATGGACATGGCAACCATAACTTCCAGGAGTGTAAAGCCGGCTTTCTTATAAAGCACTGCCTTCCCCCTTTTTTACTGTGTCCTGACCAAAACCATCATCAGGCGAAATCTCAACATATTGATCATAAACAGCGACGATTCCCAGGAAGGGATTCACAACCAGCGTCATCCTCTCTTCATTTTCTCCGAGATGAATGATCAGCGGCGTACAAATATTATTCCGGCCAAACCTGATTTTTACAATGCCTTCTGAAATCTTTTCATCTTTCTGGGTGATGACGTCCAGAACGGCCACGCCGGCCGGAAACTTTTTTGCATTCTTTTTGATTTCATCCCTCTTTTCCGGGGTCATATCGGATGTGATTACATAGTAACTTGCCCGGGAGATATCCAACATAAGAATATAATCCGTCTGGTCCCGAACAGCTTCCACGCGCAGCTGCCGTTCCATGCCGATGATCTGCCGTGATACCTTTTTGAGGTTGTTGACCGTCAGGATATCGCGTGTCGTGGGTACCGCGAGGCCCAGAATAACACCTATAAGCCCGATCACCACGAGCAGCTCAACCAGCGTAAAACCCTGCTTATTCAATTTCCCAGTTATTGATGTCCTTATCAAAGTCTTCTCCACCCGGTTCACCGTCACCACCGTAGCTGATAATATCAAAGTCTCCGTGGCTTCCGGGACATACATAAACAAATTCATTTTTCCAGGGATCTTTGGGAACCTTCCTTTTTTCCAGGTAGCCTCCCTTGCGCCAGTTTTTCGGCAGATTGCCCGAGGTGGGAGGTTCAACCAGGGCTTTAAGGCCCTGTTCGGTCGTTGGATAACTGCCATTATCCAGTTTGTACATTTTCAGTGCCGTTTCAATACCTGCTATCTGTATCCTTGCCGTCTGCTGCTTGGCCTTGTCCGATTCACCCATAAAACGCGGAAGAATAATACCGGCCAGCAGTCCTAAAATGACAATGACCACCATCAGCTCAATGAGTGTAAAACCGGCTTCCCTGTCATTATTTTCTCTGTGCTTTTTCATTATCAACCCCTTTATAACAACCAAATTTACGAAATAATCACCTGACGAGCTGGTTCATTTCAAATATCGGCAGCAAAATTGAAAAAACAATGAAGCCGACAATCAAACCCATCAGCAGGATCATAATCGGCTCCAGAAGGGATGTCATAACCATGACATCCGACTGTGCTTCCGTTTCATACGAGACGGCAATACGGTTGAGCATTTTTTCCAGAGAGCCGGTCTGTTCTCCGATGGCGATCATTTCCGTTACCATTGGCGGGAAAAGACCGCTTGCCGCCAGCGGAGTGGCCAGGCTCTGCCCTTCTTCCACTTCCCTGGCCGCCCGGGTAATCGCCTCGCCGATATAGACATTATTGACGACATGGCGGACGATTTCCATGGCCGACAGGAGCGGCACACCGCTTTGCAGGAGCGTCGCCAGTGTCCGTGAAAAACGCGCAATGGCGATTTTCATATTCACCGATCCCCAGACAGGTGCTTTCAGGCGAAATGAATCCCACAGACCTCGCCCGGCCTGTGTCCCGGTCGTGAAATATTTAAAAGCGGCAATCCCGGAAAAGATGATCAGTAAAATCAGCCACCAGAAAGTTTTCAGGAAATTGCTAACGGCAATCAGGATGATGGTAATCATCGGGAGTGTCTGTTCCATATCGGCAAATATTCCCGTAATCTTCGGCACGACAAACGTCATGAGAAGAAGAATGACCATTGAACCGACCAGGAGCATGATCAGCGGGTAGGCCAGCGCAGAGCGGATTTTGCTGACCAGTTCCTGCTGGCCTTCACTGAAGTCAGCCAGGCGCTCTAAAACCAGATTGATCGTGCCGGAGGCTTCACCGGCCTTGACCATATTGATATAAAAAGGCGGAAAGACACGCGGGAAATTTTCCATACTGGCCGTCAGGCTTTTGCCTTCATTGAGATCGGCACGGATCTGGGCCAGGATTTTCTGCAGCAGCGGGTTCCTGGTTTGTGCCAGCAAAACCGTAAAGGAAGGCACCAACGGAATCCCGGCGCCCAGAAGTGTGGAGAGTTGACGGGTAAAAATCGAAATCTCTTTGGCTGAAATCTTTTGCAGAAAACCAATTTCCAGCGCACTGGAGAGAGCGGAACTTTTTTTCTCTTTCGCCTGGCGAATCTCTACGGGATAATTTCCTCCCTCCCGAAGCGCCTGGCGTGCAGCCACAACACCGGGAGCGTCTATAAAGCCCTTCCGTTCGCGTCCCTTGCTGTCCAATGCCACATATTCAAAGACACTCATGTGACCATGCTCCACACTGAAAATTCATGATTTAACTAATGAAATGATTCTTAACACAATTTTAGCGACGATTCAAATGGTTCTGCCATACGGACAGGGGGATTCTCCATGGAATAAAGCCGGCAGCAAAGGGACTGCCGGCTTTCGCTGTCAGACTTCTATTTCATTTTACGGATGCGCACTTCGATGCCCTTCTCGTCTTTAAGCAGGTCTGCAAGTTTCGCCGTATCCGTCTCTCCCTGGTGGTAGGGATACAGGATTTTCGGCCGGAAAGCCCTCGCCGCGTCGGCAACCATTTCGGGCGTCATGGTATAGGGAAGATTCATCGGTAAAAACGCGATGTCAATGTTTTTGAGCTCCTTCATTTCCGGAATATTTTCCGTGTCCCCCGCAAGATAAACCCGCTTGTCGCCGAATGTGACTACATAGCCGTTTCCAATGCCCCTGGGATGAAAAGGCATTCCCGGAGCTCTCATGTGCTTGATGTTGTAAGCGGGGACGGCCTCAATTTTCAGCCCGTCCACCGTCCGGGTCTCTCCGTTTTTCATGACAACAATTCCATGAAGGTATTTTCCCACCCCGGGAGTGCCGACAACTTTCGCAGCGGCAGTTTTAATGCAGTGCACGGCATTTACGTCCAGATGGTCATCATGATCGTGGGTAATCAGAATCATATCCGCCCCGGGCAGCATCCTGTAATCCGCTTCACACGAAACAGGATCCACATGAATGATTTTATCGTTCCAGGACAGCATCAACGAGGCATGCCCCAGAAAACTGATGACCAGTTCACCTTCCGATGTTTTGATGATATCTGTTTCCATTGCCCTCTCCTTTTCGATGAATGTGATCACCTGACACCCCGAACCATATCCTCCCGCCACTTTCTTTTTGCCATTCATGGCAGCATGCTGTTTAAACATCAACTGTCATTTCAGGCCGGAAACGGTGTTCATGTAACGAACACTCAGTTCTTCCACCGATTCCAGACCCAGGCATTTCAGATATGACTTTACAAATCCCTTGAGAAAAACGGTTGGCGGCAGCTGCTGTGCCTGACCTCCTTCAATACTGCGGATATGATTCACCCGTATTTTCGTTTCTTCGGCTATTTGTTCGACGGTCAGCCCCAGTTCGGTGCGGATCTGTTTCAAGTCCTCACCGGATAATTCATTCCGCGCCAGGATATCCTTAATGACCTGGCTTTGGCTGATCCTATTTTTCAACGCATCACCGTCGACAAAAACTGTCCTGACGTATGGACTGCGGCTGATATGAAAAACACTTACCGGCTTTTTCACTTCCGGTGCGGATTCGTCCCTCGCTTCAATTTCTCCCCTGCGAATCAGTTCATCATCATATTCCTGTCTTAACTGATCGTTGATCAGTGTCTGGTATGCTTTTTCGATAAGAGCCAGAATCTCTCTTCTCTCTCTCTCCGAAAAGAAAGAATAGCTTACCAGGGATCCGGGATGATACAATTGTAACGCCGCGTTATAGGCGTGCCGTATTTCATACGGGACCGCGTTTGGCGTAATATCCAGCATTTCATAGTAGTTTAACTGGTCAAAATCTTTCCGCATGTTTACACCCCAGCGGCATTCCTTGCATCAAAAATTTTATTTTCCCCCATCACAGGTAGCGCAGCGTCAATTGTTCGCCCGCCGACTCAACAATCTGCTTTCCCAGCTCGTGCAAATCCGAGGCTGTTTTCGTGTATGGATAGCGTTCCAAAAAGGAGACCTGCTGACAAATCGCGTCATGAACATGTTCATCATAGGCCACGTTCCCCAGGAACTCCAAATTCAGTCCCAGATGTTTCTCGATCATCCGGCTCATCTGCAGTCCGAGAGCGGCGTTGTCATGTTTGCGGACCTGATTGATAATGAGCTTGAAACGAAAGGCACTGAACTCGTTATTCAACTGAGCATATTTTTTTGGATTTGTCCGGGCGATCACCTTCATCAAATTGTCCGGCTTGTTAAAGGAACCATCGCCAAATTGCCGCTCCGCCTCCACTTCCAGCTCATTGAAATCGGTTACATTGAAACAGTAGCGGATCCGCCGGAAATAAATGGAGCGGATCAGCCGGTAAACATTCTCGACGGATGTCGGTTCCGGCGTGGTGATAAAAATGCCGTTTTGTGAGATAAGGAAGAAATCAAGCGTATTGAACGACGTCCCGGCGCCCAAATCCAGTAGAATCCGATCGAAATCCAGTTTCGCAATGGCGCGCAGGGTCTTGAGTTTTTGTTCATATGGCAAATTGGCGATATCGAAATTATCATGAGCGCCACTGATCAGAAAGAGGTTCGCACAGGGCGTCGTCACGACCGTGTCTTCCAAAAGGGGTATTTTCTTGCGAATAAAGTCGGAAAACCCTTTTTCCGGATCAGGCACACCGGCCAGGGTATGCAAATTTGCCGCCCCCAGGTCAAGATCGATGATCAACGTTTTCTTGCCCAGTTCCGCCGACAACCGCCCCAGTGAACTGGTAATAAAACTCTTGCCGGAACCGCCCTTTCCACCGCCAATAGGCCACACATGCGCCATAAACCATCCGCCGATTGATTTGTGTTTCGTTTTACATACAATAATCCAATAAATTCAAGCCATGAGTGCAATCAGCCTGCTGTTTTGAACTCAACAAAAAGCTGTCTTGGAAGTCTGCCGCCGTGTCAGGTCTGCTGAAAATCGGATTCAATCAACCGGATGAAAATTCGTAGTGACAACTTACTTGACTTATCATCATATTATCTTTAAAAAAACAAGCGATATCAAATAACCGTTCGGACAAATCAATGATCGATAGCGAACCGAAAATTAAAGTTGCCCTCCTGCAAAAATGTCCGGAAGCCCGAATGAATCTGGATGGTTCTTATTTACTTCCTGACGGCCGCACTGTAACCGGTGAATTATCAGCCCGCGCCGGAAACGGGCAAATCATTCTTGCCGATTCCACCGGCCGGGAAATCATCCGTCAAAAAGAAGTCTTCCTGAACCCCGGCTCGTCATCAGACGCATTTTTTACCGTTGGGAATGTAAAAATCGGCATTGACTTTCACTGGCAGAGGACCCAGAAACAATCCTTTCGCGGTGCCCTGCTGCTTTCCATGGCGGGCCAAAATGATTTTCACCTCATCAATGTCGTTCCCCTGGAAGACTATCTCGCATCCGTCATTTCGTCGGAAATGTCCGCCAAGGCGCCTTTGGAATTTCTCAAAACACAGGCCGTGACGGCGCGCAGCTGGCTGGTCGCCATGCTGGCCAAAAAGAAAGCTCCCGGGCAAACACTACCCCGGATGAACGATAAAAAAGAAATCATCGTCTGGCAGGATGTCAACGATCATGAAGGATTTGACGTTTGTGCAGATGACCACTGCCAGCGGTACCAGGGCATCACCAGAATTATCTCCGAAAACGTCGCCCGCGCCATAGATGCCACACGGGGTTTGTTTCTTGTTTATGACGATGAAATTTGCGATGCGCGATATTATAAATGCTGTGGCGGTCAAACGGAAATTTTCTCAACTGCCTGGGAAAACCTCTCTCCCGCTTATCTGCAGAGCATCACCGACAGCGACTGTGCCCGTGTGCCGGTTCAATCGGAAAAAGACGCGGCTGATTGGCTGACGTCCCGGCCATCCGCCTATTGCAATACGACGGATACAGAATTGCTGGGCAGGATCCTGCCGGCCTTTGACCGGGAGACGACGCATTTCTACCGCTGGCAGTTGGCCTACGGAAGGGAGGACCTGGAAGCCATTCTCTTCAAAAAATCCGGCATCGATTTTGGCGATCTGCAACATATCATACCGTTGGAAAGAGGCCCGTCCGGCAGAATCTGTAGACTGAAAATCATCGGATCAAAAAAAACCGTGATCGTGGGCAAAGAACTGGAAATCCGCCGCTGGCTTTCGGAAAGCCATTTGCTCTCCAGCGCTTTTATTGTCGCCGTTGAGCATGATCTGGACGGCCGGATCAAACGCTTTATCTTCCATGGCGGCGGATGGGGACACGGCGTGGGTCTGTGCCAGATCGGTGCGGCGGTGATGGCGTCTCAAGGGTATCTGTCGGAAAAAATTCTGGCGCATTACTTTAGGGGTACGGCTTTAAAAAAACTCTATTGAGCAAGGCATCCGCAATAAAATACCGGAGCAAATACGTCATAACCAGCTAAAGGAATTTCATGTCCAATTCAAACAAAAATAACGCTTCGCAGTCAGAAGCATGCAGCGGCGGTAAAGGCAAGCGAACGAACACGAAGCGTAATCCCTGGTTCTGGGTGCCTTCCACCTACATCGCCGAAGGTATTCCCTACATGATCGTCATGACGGTCAGTGTGGTCATGTATAAAAACCTGGGGCTTTCCAACACCGACATTGCTCTTTATACCAGCTGGCTGTATCTGCCCTGGGTGATCAAACCGCTGTGGAGCCCTTTTGTCGATCTTATCCGCACCAAGCGCTTCTGGATTGTGGCCATGCAGCTGGCCATCGGCGGATCGTTTGCCTGTGTCGCGCTTACGTTACCCGCTGCCGACTTCGTCCGCTATACGCTGGCAATACTCTGGATCATGGCGTTTTCCTCCGCCACGCATGATATCGCCGCCGACGGTTTTTACA
>JAQVLL010000008.1:0-6558 GCA_028704195.1 Smithellaceae bacterium | reverse complement strand
CACCAGCGCTTCCAAAGGCGGGCTGGTCATTCTGGCCGGCACCCTGCAAAAATACGGCTACCCGGTGGCTTCTGCCTGGTCAATCACCTTCGTGGTCATCGCCGCGTTTTTCCTCGCTCTCTGCATTTATCACTTATTGATTTTGCCTTATCCCGAAACCGACCGCAGCGCGCCGCTGGATAAAGGCAAAAGCCTTGTGGCCGAGTACTTCCGGATCATCACCCTGTTTTTTCGGCAGAAAGACATCATCATCATTATCTGCTTCTTTTTGTTTTATCGTTTTGCCGAAGCGCAACTGGTCAAGATGGTTGCGCCGTTTTTGCTGGATTCCCGCGCGAAAGGCGGACTGGGATTGGCAACAGCCGACGTCGGCTGGATTTACGGCACGGTGGGCGTGGTGGCGCTCATGCTGGGCGGACTGCTGGGAGGGTATGTGATTTACCGAAACGGTCTGAAATTCTGGCTCTGGCCAATGGTAATCATCATGCACCTGCCGGATTTGATTTTCGTGTATCTGTCGCACGCACAGCCTCAAAACATCTGGCTGATCGGTTCCGCCGTGGCTTTCGAGCAGTTCGGCTATGGCTTCGGTTTCACCGCCTACACGATGTTCATGATCATGGTTTCGCAGGGTGAATATAAAACCGTCTTTTACGCGATGGGGACCGGCATCATGGCCCTGGGCATGATGCTGCCCGCCATGTCCAGCGGCTGGATTCAGGAAAAACTGGGTTATATAAATTTTTACTACTGGATTCTGCTGACGACGATTCCCGGATTTATTGTCACGGCGATGGTTAGGATTGATCCGGAATACGGGAAAAAGAAACAAGGATAAAGGCGAAAGGATCGAGGATCGAGGATCAAGGATTAAGGTCGTTTAGTGTAGTCAGACGGAGTGTCCCTGGCAGCAAGTATACAAACTTTCGAGAATCACTACTAGTTTCCTGCAGTCAATGACATGATAATAACGGAAGATCATCGAAGATTTCATTTGGTGATGATTGGCTTGCCATGTTATTTTAGTGACAACTTCTGTACGATACCTCATGAACTATATGGTGCTATGAAAAAGGTCAGATCTTTATTACTTTGAAATCCAGATTTACTTTTATTCCGTATCCTTTTGCTTTTCCTTTTGGTGTCACTGCTATATATTCGCTTGGAAACTTAAAGACATTCTCTTTTGCATCCCATATAGCCGTTCGTGCTGAGATGATTTTTCTTGAGGCCTTATGTTCTATCCGGAAACCTCTCAAGGCTGTTTCTCCGTTTTTAAGATTTGTAAAAGCTTGATCGGCCGTAAATGTTATGGTCAGTTCTTCATCTTTGTAAATACTAAAGTGCACCTTCTGAACCACCAATCTGGTTACGAAACCAATTCTTTGCACCAATAATTTTTTTTGTTCTTCTGTATCAGAGGCTGAAATAGCTGAAGTCGCGATAGAGGAAGGAAAGAGGTCTACCTCCTGCATAGAATAGTCTTGCGCAGAAAGGTAGACCTCAATAAAGGCGTTGGTCAAAGTAGCCTCTTTTATCGGTTGGATTGAAAATAATCCATATGCCCGAGGATTAATCTTAAATTCATCAGCTTTAAAAAAATAAACTTTCCGGCGTTCCTTAACAAAATAACAGGATATACCCTTGAAGACGAAGGGGCACTTTGAACATACTTGTTCACCCACCACCCGAGATCGTTTGTGGACAGACTCCTTCCACTGGCTGAAACCCCAAACACCGAATCCCAAGACGAAAATTACAATTCCGCCTAATAGGTATTTTACGCCTAAAGAGAGATTCTTCACGCCTGATTATTCCAGAATATCAGGTATTCCATTGCTATCTAAATCCTCGTTCGGTTCTAATCCCGAGAGTATGATTCCTTCCATTGTCTCATCAGGGAAGAAATCAGCAGTATTGCCGGCAAATGGTGGCAATAGGTTTCTCAAATCGAGCCCCTCAAAGAAAGGAAGCAGATTAATAGCAACAGTTATACCATCAAAATCCCCAATTGTTGACGGGCCGGACAAAGATGACTTCGCAGTAAGTATCTTTGCCTTTGTATCGATAAATTCATCACTGGTCATGTCTTTTAAATTAACAAGGTAATCGGCTGTGTTACGGGTCTGTATCTTGTTAATGGCACCATAAAGGTGATCGGCAGCTTCACTTAAGTAGGTTTTTGCTGCGCCTCGTGAAGTTGAATAATCACCGGTTAAAAGCTTTAAGAAGTCAACGTTGTCATCGAGGAACGCTTGCACTGTGTTAGTCTCATATTTGTTAAATTCCAAGTCAATATCCACATCAAGATTGTATGTATGTTGAATATGGATTCCTGCCAGAGCTCCTTTTATCGCAGCCTTCAGCAGGAGGACATCCGCATAGTCACTTTTGTATGATTTTGAGTCGATGGGGTTAGCCCACTGTCTTTCAAATTCTTTTGGGACTCCATTTAAATTGGCAAGAGCCCCTTCCAACTCTGGTCTGATTACATTATACAGAAAAATTTGTATTTCATTTCCCGTAGGATAATTATCGGGTAAAGGCTGCGGGATTGGTGAAGTAATTTTTGATTCTGAAATTATATAATTATAAGAGTTTCTATCAGAATTATTGATGCCCATTCTGTCAAGAATATCCCCAATGCTATTTAACGTTCCAGTGGAATTCCCATCGGAATAAGGATTAATGCCGGCTAATCTGGTAGCCGCATAAAAGAATCTTGCGGTATCCCCATTATTAGTATTATCGTCTGGATAGTTTGTCACTGCAGCTTTAAAATAGGCTTTAGCTTTAAAAACACTGCCTTGCTTTAGTAAAGCAAGGCCGTTGCTGACTAAGTCACTCAAGGTTCCAGTTGGGGGAGGGCCACTCAACACAATTTCTGGAATAGCTTTATTCTCTCCTATACTCGATACACCACTGACCAATAAGGGATCATTTGTTGGTAAAGCTTTCACACCGTTTGTTGTATCGATATACCCAAAGTCAATAGATACAATAGAAGATATTGAAAAGCAGTTAGTTGTTCCTGTTGCGTTGTTGTAGAGGGGGAAAATTTTTTGATCTAAAGTATCTTCGTTTTCAATCAGGAAAAATCTATAAGTGTGCCCAGTGGGAACTTCAAGGGTAAATGTCTTTGGGCTACCAGCCGCTGTCACCCTTGCCACTTGAGCATTACTTTCGTTTATGGCTACAATTACAGTTCCCGAAACTTCTCCTGAAATAGTAGCAGTGCCTGCCACTACAGACGTATCTCCGCCTGTATCTCCGCCTGTATCTCCGCCCCAAAAAGGTGTATCTCCGCCACTACTACATCCAGTTAATAAAATTAAGAAGCTAAAAAAGATGATTCCCACAAAAAAACGTTTTCGCATTTTCTCTTTTTCCTTTCTCATTTATTTTGAGTATCTCTAAAATTAATATGTCATTCTTTGAATGTAGACAGAACCTAAAATCAATCTCACTCGTTTCGTTGTTAATCCTACTCCATAAGTAATCCTGTAATGATGAATTATTTATCGCGGTTAATTTTGTTTGCATAAAAAATGCCATAAGCACCTATAATAATTAAGGCAATGTATTACAAATAGAGCTATGCCTTGATAGGTAAACCTCTAAAAGGATTTATAATGTTTATTTTAGTCAAAAATAGAATCTCTGATTTTCGAGACAGAAACTCGAATTGTAAAGATTCCAGGCGCTTTTTTGTCGTCAATATTAACAGCGTTTGATAATGACATAATAAATGCAATATATTACGATGTATTATGCATAAATAATATATCTGTAAAATAATCCGACAATGTTTTCGAATATTTATAGTGACAGATAATAGCATATTGATGATAACACTATATCAGGTGAATGAAATTGTTTAGATAAGACTTATTTGGACACTACCATGTCAAGTCAAGTATAGGTCGGGGCATATAAAATAACTTAAACTCCAACTGATCGTGACAAATTCAGAGGCATGATGGCTTACCCAATTATTCACATGACGAATCCTGGACATCCATCCGGTGCGGCAAAGATTGATGTAATGATCGGGAAAATTGCTTTTCGGCACCGGAAGCACTATGACTATTATGCAACGGTTTGCAAGATAGTCTTGACTTTTGTGCAAAGTCCTGCTAGATAGTCAGCCATGAACAGATATCTTTACGATTCGATAAAGAAAGATCTGCAAAAGAAGATGGTCATTATGACAGGACCGCGGCAAGTCGGTAAAACATGGTTGGCCAAGGCATTCATGCCTGAGTTTACGTCGCCGCAGTATCTGAATTTTGACAATATTGCCGACGCCGCAATCATTAACAACCAGTCGTGGCCTATCAAAAGCGATTTTCTCATCCTGGATGAAATCCACAAAAAGCCTCAATGGAAGAAATTCATTAAAGGAGTTTATGACACCCGCGTTAAAAATCAAGCCATGCTGATCACCGGGAGTGCCAGACTTGACACGTTCCGGAGGGGAGGCGAGTCGCTTGCCGGCCGTTATTTCCCCATGCGCCTCAACCCGATTTCTGTTCGTGAACTTAAGGATTCCGTAAAGCCTGATGAATCGCTGGTGCTTCTGAACCGGTTGGGCGGTTTCCCGGAGCCTTTCTTATCCGGTTCGGATACAGAAGCGGCTCGCTGGCGCAATCAATATTATACCGATTTGATCCGGGAGGATATTCTGGAATTCGGCAGACTGCAGGAAGTGCGTTCAATGCGGCTGCTGCTGGAACTGTTGCGCTCTCGGGTCGGCTCTCCTCTTTCTTATACATCGATTGCTCAGGATCTGCAGATTGCACCCAATACGGTGCGCCGATATATCGACATTCTGGAAAGTCTTTGCATTGTGTTTACCGTTCGTCCCTTTCATAACAATGTGGCCAGAGCAATTTTGAAAGAACCTAAACTGTATTTTTATGACAGCGGCTTTGTTCTGGGCGGCGAAGGACGCCAGCTGGAAAATACCTGCGCCGTCTGTCTGTTAAAGCATGTTCAGTATAAGCAGGATATCGACGGCGAGGATATTGAACTTAATTACATTAAAACCAAAGAAGGCAAAGAAGTTGACTTTTCTCTCAGCAAAAAGGGTAAGGCGACCCATCTCATTGAAGTGAAGACCTCCGACGATACAACTTCAGCGTCACTGGATGTGATGGCGAAGAAACTGCCCGGAGCGGTCGCTCTGCAACTGGTTCAAAATCTCCGGCGAGAACAGCGAAAAGACAACATCTCCATTGTCAGCGCCGGCAAATGGCTTGCGCAATTGTCCGCCTGAATCGTCTCCATGAGGCACAGGCAAGGAACGAGAACGATGCAAATTAACACCGCCTTTATCCTGGGTGCGGGATTGGGAACAAGGCTGCGGCCGCTTACCGAAAACACACCTAAACCGCTGCTTCAAATTGGCGGTCGGCCGATCATCACATACGCGATGGAGCATCTCCGTGAGGCCGGCGTGAAAAGATTTATTGTCAACACCCATCACTGCGCCCAAAAATATGTCGAGGCCTTCCCTGAAGGCAGTTGGCAGGGTATTCCGATTACATTCCGGCATGAGCCGGTTCTCCTGGACACGGCAGGCGGCATCAAGAATATTGAAGACCTTATCGCACAGGATGAACGCATTCTCGTCTACAACGGCGACATCATCACGAATCTGCCCATCCTGAAAATCATAGACCGGCATTTTACGCTGCGGACGGAAGTCACCCTTGCGCTTCGCAGCAGCGGACCGCTTCTCAACGTCAACATTGACTCCGGAGGCTTTATCTGCGATATGAGAAACACCCTGAATCATCCGGGCATTCAGAGCTGCCTTTTCGCCGGAATTTACATCGTGGAGAAAGCATTCCTGGACAGGCTCGTTCCCGGACGCATAGAATCAATTGTTGTACCCCTTTTATCCATGATTCAGGAAAATCCCGAATCTGTAGGCGGCGCGCTGCTGGATGAAGGCCACTGGTACGATGTGGGGTCACTTGTGGAATTTGAGAGGTTGACGCAAAAAGGATTATAAGAGATCGTAAGCGTATGGAAGAAAGTTGTCTAATGAACCGGCAAATACGAACATTTTTGAATCACCATCTGGGCGTTGTGGATTTTCAATACGAATCCATCCGGAAAGGCGGATCGGACCGCAGCTTTTATCGCGTTGTTCTGCCCGACGGCAAAAGCTTCATCTTCATGAATTATGGCAACGAGGTGGAAGAAAATGCCTACTGGGCGGGAATCAACCGTTTCATGACCAACATCAACGTCCCCGTGCCCCTGATTATCGCATTTGATTACCGGCAGCGCTTTTTGCTCATCGAAGACCTGGGCGGCACCGATTTGTATTCGCAGGCCGCTTTCCCCTGGCACAAAAGACGTTACCTTTACCTGCGGGCGCTCTCGGAAATTCACAGACTGCACCGCATACCGATTGAGGATGTGCCGGCTGATCTGAAACTGACCAAAGGTTACGACCGTTCTTTGTACCAGTGGGAACACAACTACTTCATGGAAAACTTTATTGAAGCAGTCTGCCACCTGAATATAGATGGTTCCTTGATGCGC
>JAQVLL010000273.1 GCA_028704195.1 Smithellaceae bacterium | reverse complement strand
TCAGCGCGCAGGTGTTGCGCGGCAGAAGCTTTTCCACATCATCCATGGCAAAATCCGCGCCGGAACAAAGTCCGACAAGCGTCGCATTGGCGGCCAGAACGATTTCTTCGGGCACAAATACGCAGTAGGATCCGATAATCTTGCGACCGGCCTTTTTTTCATCCACCAACTCCTTGATCCGCAGTCCGTGGACCTCGCTCATCACGAAATCAAAATAACCCATTCCCTCGGGACGATTATTTTGAGACAGAAAAATATCCTGGTAGGCTTTTCCCAGAACGCCCAAAAGGATATCGTGCGCAGCCAGGTCCAGACCCAATTCAAGCCACATGCTTTTATAATCTTCGCTCATACGCTTCTCCTTAAATGGCGGTTGATATTTGAAAGAAAAACAATTATATTGACAACATAAATATGTCAAATAGGTAATGATAATATAAAAGATGGGGATGCATTGAAAAAAACAATCAGTTAAGATTTGCCGTTTTTTAGCGGTAAAGCGGGAAATCAAAATTATTTACATTGAAGTTGATAAATGTTTTTAACATCAAGGCGCCATGCTATACCTGCCGCCTTACAGGCTGAACGCGGTTTTTTTGGAATTTATAAAACAATTTTGCCATGCCGCCTTGATAGTAGATACGCTGCCGGCCTGTCGGCGAGATCCCTTATTATTTCGGACAAAGGATTCCGGTAAGTTATGCCAAACAAATGCGTTCTGATTCTTCTGGACGGTCTGGGCGACCGCAGCTATGAACAGCTCATGCACCAGACCCCGCTGCAGGCGGCTCGAACCCCCGCCCTGGATTATCTGGCGAAAATGGGCGCCAGCGGTCTTTATCATGCCTCCTTGGTGGGTCAGGCCCTGCCCAGTGAAAATGCCCATTTTGCGATGTTTGGCTACGAAAAGGAAGAATTCCCCGGCCGGGGCGCTCTGGAGGCGTTAGGCGCCGGAATCGATCTGAATCCCGAGGATGTCGCCGTACTTGCCCATTTTGTCAGCGTACGCGAGTCGAAAGGGTCCCTTGTTCTGGTACAGGATCGACCGGCCGCATCCGAGGATGAGACTCTTGCGCTGATCGACGCAGTGGAAGCACACGAAGAAGCCGGCGTGAACGTCCGCTTTGTTCGAACCCAAAAAATGGACGGAATTATCATGCTTCAGGGAAATGTGGCGCCCTTTGTGACCGATTCGGATCCGATCAGAAAAGGCGCCCCGCTTGTGGAAATCAAACCCTGGACGGATTACCGACTGGATATCGCTTCCTGCAATACGGCCAGGGCTTTAAAGGCTTATCTGATCGACAGCTACAGGAAGCTGAAGAACCATCCGGTCAATAAACTGCGGGCCAAAAAAGGACTGCCGCCTGTCAACGCGATTGCCACGCAACGCGCCGGCCGTTTGAAAACAGTGGTTCCTTTTGCCCGGAAATACGGTCTTCGCGGACTTTCCATCGCATCCTCATTCGTCTACTGGGGCCTTGCCGCATATATCGGCCTTGACTGCAGGAAGGCGGCGGATACCAAAGATCCGGGCAAAGATATTGCCCGGCGTCTGGTCATTGCCCGCAAGGCTCTGAATACCTATGACTTCATACACGTTCATACCAAGGCGCCGGACGAGGCGGCGCACAGCAAGGATCCGGTAGCGAAAAAATTGGTCATTGAATCCCTGGACAGAGGAATCGGGGAGGCAATCGGACCGCTGATGAATGATCCCGAGGTGCTGATCATCGTTACGGCCGATCATTGCACGCCAAGCGAGGAGCCGCTGATTCATTCAGGCGAGACGGTGCCGCTGACCTTTTTCGGCCGGGGCATACGGCGGGACCGTGTGAACCAGTTTGATGAAATCAGCGCCGCGAACGGCGCCCTGGGGTGTCTTCGGGGAAAGGAGCTCACCTACCTGATTCTCAATCACCTGGAACGGGCAAAACTCCAGGGCATTATGGATACGCCGGATGATCAGCCCTTCTGGCCCGGCCATTATGAACCGTTCAGAATCGGACAGGACAAGGCATGAAAATCACGGCGGCCGCAAATGAAACCGGCGTGATTCACGGACGGTTTCAGGTAGTCCACAACGACCATGTGAGATACCTTCTGGCCGGCAAGAAGCTTTGCCGGCATCTTGTCGTGGGCATCACCAACCCCGATCCCCTGCTGACCCGCAAAGAGGGTTCGGATCCAAAAAGAAGCGATCCTTCGGCCAATCCGTTGACCTATTATGAACGATATATGCTCATTCGATCGACACTGGCCGAATCCGGTCTGAATCCTCAGGAATTCTCCGTGGTGCCGTTGCCGATCAGCCTGCCGGAACTCTATCAGTATTACGTTCCCATGGACGCCGTTTTTTTCCTGTCGATTTACGATGTATGGGGAAGACGAAAACTTGGCTACTTTCGGTCTCTGGGACTCAAGACCCATGTCCTGCGGGAAGTGCCGACAGCGGAAAAGGGCATCAGCGGCAGCGATGTCCGAAACCGGATGCTCCTTGGAGAACCCTGGGAGCACCTGGTTCCGCAGGTGGTCAGCGCGCTTTTGAAAAAGTGGGATATTCCGGCCCGGCTCAGAAAAATCCGGGAAATTCAGACGCTCCAGCGATAATCGCAGCCAAAGAGGCCGTTTGATCAACTCGAAGCAATCGAATTATTAACAAGGAGTCAATCATGTCGAAAACAGTGGATGCGAGAGGGCTTGCCTGCCCCCAACCGGTCATCATGACGAAGACGGCGCTCGACACCGATGAGCGCATCGTCGTGATCGTCGATAATCCTGCAGCCAGGGAAAATGTCTGCCGGCTGGCGAAAAGCAAAGGATGCGGGCTCAAGGTTGAAGAAAAGCCGGATGGAATCTATATCTCTATTTCTTCAGGTGACCCGAAAGACAGGGGAGTTGAAAGCACGGTCGGTCTTACCGGCCCGGTCGGAGATGAGCATCGGAAAACAGGCCCTCTGGTCGTCACCATTCAGCAGGACCGGATGGGAAGAGGCGATGACGAGCTGGGCTATGTGTTGATCAAAAGTTTTCTCCACACATTGAGCGAGGTCCGCCCGGCGCCGGATGTCATGATTTTCCTCAACACGGGTGTTAAGCTATGCGTAAAAGGATCCGAAGTAATTGACGATTTGAAGCATCTTCAGGAAAAAGGGGTCAAAATACTCGTATGCGGAACCTGCCTGAATTTTTTCGGACTGATGAATGACCTGGAGGCAGGGATGATTTCCAATATGTACGATATCAGCGAGACCCTGCTTTCGGCCGGAAAAATCGTGACCGCCTGAACGATTTTCAGACATATTGCGCGGTCTTCTTCCGCTGCATCTTAAAGAAAATCGTTTCTTGCCCGCCTTGTGTCGGATGGTCGAAATCCTCTGTGGCAGACCGGCTGAAATTCTGATAGAAGGTAACGAATGAAATTCCGGCGGCGAGATGGATTCCATGTGCGAGTTTCCGGCAGATTCATCCTCGATCGCCGGTCGGACGGACACAGCAAATGAACGGAACCTTTTCGGCCTGATCCGTTCAGGTAATGCTTCAAAACAGCGAGGAACTGTCATGGAAGACGCGGGCGCTATGGTAGCCTTTGGCGGTATTTTTCTGGGAATTTATTTTATTATCAAGGCCGTCGCGCAGTTTCAGTTGATGCGGCGCGCAGAGCAGGCCCAGAAAGTTGAGTGCCCGCAGGATACGGACTCGGCCGGATCATCCGGCGTTGAAGAAGGAAGCCTTTCAAAGGATAACCGAGAAACATAAGAAGCCGACAATGTCTTTTGAAACATTTATTGCAGGCCGGTATCTTTGGGCTAGGCATAAACAGGTTTTCATCTCCCTGATCAATTTTCTGTCGATCGCCGGAGTGACCGTGGGAGTAATGACCCTGATTGCGGTGCTCGCCGTGATGACCGGATCGGATTTCGAGCTCAAGGCCAGAATACTGGGCATTCAGC